>WTJQ01000466.1 GCA_011524785.1 Planctomycetota bacterium
GCGCTGGAAGGGCCTGAGCGGTGCCGCCGGCGCTGGGGTTCGCACCGTGGTGGTGGACGCGTCGCCGATCGGCCGGACCCCGCACAGCGTGCCGGCCACCTACTCCGGCCTCATGCCGGCCCTGCGCGAGTTGTTCGCCCGGACGCCGGACGCGAGGCGACTCGGATTCGTTCCTGGCCACTTCTCCTTCAACTCGAACAAGGGCCGCTGCCCCGCCTGCGAGGGCCGCGGGAGCACCAAGGTCGAGATGCAGTTCCTGGCGGACCTCTGGCTGACGTGCGACGAGTGTGACGGCCAGCGCTTCCGACCCGAGGTGCTGGAGGTCCGCTGGCGCGGCCTCTCGATCGCGGACGTCCTCTCCCAGACCGTTGACGAGGCGGCTGCGCACTTCGCGCACCAGCCGGATGCTGCGCGGATCCTCGAGTCCCTGCAGGCGGTGGGCCTCGGCTATCTGGGCCTAGGACAGTCGGCCACCACCCTGAGTGGCGGGGAGGCGCAGCGCTTGAAGCTGGCCGCGGAGCTCCACCGCGCGCGGCAGGGCGTGCGCAGCGTGCTGATCCTCGATGAGCCCAGTACCGGGCTCGCAGGGAGTGACCTGGTCCATCTGGCGCGAACCCTGCGGCGCCTCGCTCTCCGCGGCAACGCCGTCGTCATCATCGAGCACCAGACGGACCTGCTGAACATCTGCGACCGGCTCGTGGAGCTCGGACCTGCCGGGGGCGCGGAGGGAGGCCAGCTGCACGCGCAGGGGACTCCTGCGGAGCTCGCCGCGAATGCCAAGTCGATCACCGGACCCTTCCTCGCGCCGAAGGGGGCCGTCACGAAGCTCAAGAGGGCGCGCAAGAAGGTCCGCAAGGCTCGAGGAGCGAAGGCATGAGACCCGACAACCCGCTGATCGTGCAGCCCGATCGCACGCTGATGCTCCACACGGTGCAGAGCTGCGTGGGGCCGGACGGGCAGCTGCTCAAGGACGAGGAGGGGCGTCCCCTCACCGAGGAACACGCGCGCTACGCCGAGGCGCGTGACCGGCTCGCGGTCTTCGCCGAGCTCGAGAAGAGCCCCGACTACCTGCACACCTACCGCCTCGGGCCCGTCAGCGTGTGGAACGCCGCGGCCCTGGGCGTCAGTGCGGACGAGATCCTCGCCACTCTCGAGGACCTGACCTGCGTGCCCATTCCCCCGAACATCGAGCACGAGGTTCGGGAATGGGTCGGACGCTACGGGATGCTGCAGATCGTGCGGCGCGAGGAGGGCTTCGAGCTCGTGGCAGGGGACCGGACCGTCGTGGAGGACGTCCTTGGGCACGATGCCGTGCGGAAGCACTGCACCCTGGGCCCTGAGGGGCAGGTGTACCTCGATGACCTGCAGCGCGGCCTCATCAAGCAGGCGCTGATCCGCATCGGCTTCCCCGTGGACGACCGCGGGGGGTACCTGGAGGGCGATCCCCTCGACATCAGGCTGCGGGAGAGCTGCCGCTCCGGGGCCCCGTTCAGCCTGCGCTCGTACCAGGAGAACGCGGCGAAGGCCTTCCACGCGGGGGGCACCGAGCTCGGCGGGAGCGGGGTGGTCGTTCTGCCCTGCGGTGCCGGGAAGACCGTGACCGGAATGGCGGTCATGGAGCTCGTCGGGGCCAAGACCCTCGTGCTCACCACCAACACCGTTGCCGTGCGGCAGTGGCGCGAGGAGATCCTGGACAAGACCGAGCTCACGGAGGACCAGGTCGGCGAGTACACGGGTGAGACCAAGGAGGTGAAGCCCGTGACCATCACGACCTACCAGATGCTCACGTGGCGTCGGGACAAGACCGGGGGCTTCGAGCACTTCGACATCTTCTCGAGCGAGAACTGGGGCCTGGTCGTCTACGACGAGGTGCACCTGCTCCCTGCACCGATCTTCCGGGTGACCGCGGATCTCCAGGCGCGCCGGCGCCTGGGCCTCACGGCGACCCTCGTGCGGGAGGACGGGAAGGAGGACGACGTGTTCTGCCTGATCGGGCCGAAGCGCTTCGACGTGCCGTGGAAGGTCCTCGAGTCCCAGGGCTTCATCGCCGAGGCGCGCTGCGTCGAGGTGCGGGCGGGCATGGACGACAACCTGCGGACCGTGTACCACGGCTCGGGCGCGCGTGCGAAGTTCCGGGTCTCCTCCGAGAACCCGGCCAAGGTCGAGGTCGTCGAGCGCATCCTGAAGAGGCATCCCGAGGGCCGGATCCTCATCATCGGGCAGTACATCGAGCAGCTCGAGTTCCTGTCCCAGACGCTCCAGGCGCCGCTGATCACGGGCAAGACGCCGAACCCCGAGCGCGAGCGGCTGTACGAGCGCTTCAAGTCCGGCGAGGACCGCCTCCTCATCGTCAGCAAGGTCGGGAACTTCGCGATCGACCTCCCGGACGCCAACATCGCCATCCAGGTCTCGGGCACGTTCGGTTCCCGCCAGGAGGAGGCGCAGCGCCTCGGTCGCATCCTGCGCCCCAAGTCGGACGGATCCGCGGCGGTCTTCTACTCGGTGGTGACCGCCGGGACGCGGGATCAGGAGTTCGCTGAGAAGCGCCAGCTCTTCCTGACGGAGCAGGGCTACACGTACGAGATCGTCGAGGCGGATCGGCTGGGGAGCACCCTGGGCGAGGCGCAGGAGGTGACCCCGTGACGCCCGGCGGTTCGAAGCGTGGCGGCAAGGCGAGCCTTCGAGCTCGCTGCTCCGTCGAGGAGGTCCTGGACGCCCTCCCTGCGAGTGACCTGGCCGAGGCCTGGCGTCACTGGAGCCCCGAGGTCGGCGCAGGCGTGCCTCCCGAGGCCACGGCCCGGCCTCAGCTCGCTGCCTGGGCCGCCGACGGCGCTCACGCGCTGGAGCGCCTCGGGAGCCTGGGGAAGAGGCTCGCGCTCCTGATGGACATCCTGCTCGAGGCCCCGCGCTACGAGCTGCTCTTCAGTGACCTGGTGACCCACAGGACGCTGGAGCACATGTCGACCTACGACCTCGAGGCCGCCCTCGCCACCCTGGGACGGCGTGCGCTGATCCGCGACGGCGAGTCGTCTCACGTGGCCACGTCCGGCGAGCGGGCGATCGCCATCCCCACCGATCTCGGGGACACGCTCCTGCGACAGCGCCGCAGCCTGCGTTCGGGGGTGTTCGATGCCTTCACCCTCCGTGGGCACATCGACCGGCTGTACGACGACCCGGCCCGCGCGCGCCGCACGCCGCCGAGCCGCGTGCGCGAGATGTACAAGATGTACTCGCGCGAGGAGGCCGCGGTTGCGCGCATCGAGCGCCTACCCGAGGGCCTCAGGGAACTCGTGGTCAAGGTCATCATGGAGTTCGGTGGCCTGCTGCCGCGCGCGCTCTTCGATCGCATGGAGACCGAGCTGCCGCACTGGAACGGGCGGCGGTGGCAGAAGATCCTCGAGGAGTCCCTGGTGGGAACCGTGGAGCGGCTCGAGCTCGGGCGCTTCGGGATCGCTCACAACGACGAGACCCTGGTCATCTTCAACGAGGTCGCTCTGGCCTGGCTGAAGCGCGTGGCAGTGCCAGGCGACCCCGACCGGCCCCACGACGAGGCGGGGATGGGGGTGGACCTCGTCTCGAACCTGACGCGCTTCCAGGCCTATCTGCTGGACCACGCGGTGCGCTTCACCGTGAAGGGCGAGATCTTCAAGACGACCGAGAAGCGCATCCTCCAGGACCTGATCCCCAACCCCGGCCGAGAGCTGGAGCGCTCCGAGATCCTCCACTTCATGGATGGCTTCTCGCGGGGGCGTGGCCTCGTGGACAGCACCGGGGAGCGGACCATCGCCATCACGGCTGCTGGCCGTGAGTGGGAGCCGATGGACCTCGACGCCAAGCTCGCGAGCCTGCTCGAGTTCGTGGTCGAGGAACGGACACTGGGCGGCGAGCCGTACCACCAGACGCGCATGCGCCAGCTCTTCCTGCGCCTCGTGCGGCGGGTGGAGCCCGGGGTCTGGTACGACTTGATGTACCTGCCCTTCGTCACCCGCAACCAGTACCTGGCGAGCCTCGACGAGGTGGCCGTGGAGGAGTGGTTCAGCGCGAGGACCGCGGCCGGCGGTGGTGCCACCGGGGCGGAGGACCTGCAGCGGATGGCGTGGAACCTGGTGAACTGGGTCCGCAAGCGCCTCTATCTGCTGGGGCTCGTGGACCTGGGCTACGACTCCGGCGGCCACCCGGTGGCGATGAAGGTGACCAGCGTGGGCGCGAGGCTCTTCGGCATGCGCGCCCCCGAGGGCGACGTCCCCGGCTCCGGCAGCCTCATCGTGACCCCCGACTTCGAGGTGGTGCACTTCCCGAGCGGCGACGATGCGGCCCTGATCCACGATCTCGATCGCTTCTGTGAGCGCGAGAAGAGCGAGACGGTGCGGCACTTCCGGATTTCGGACAGGAGCGTGAAGAGGGCGCTCCACGAGGGCGTCGCGCTGGCGCGCATGCTCGAGGTGCTCGAGGTCAACTCCCGGACCCCGGTGCCGCAGAACGTCCTCTACTCGATCAAGGACTGGGCCAAGCAGGATGGCCTGTGCACCCTCGACGAGGAGCTGGTCCTGACCGCGCCGGACGAGGCCACGGCCAAGCGGCTGGGCAGCGATCCCGGCGTGCGTCCCCTGGTGGCCCGGCGCCTGGACGAGACGACCCTGCAGATGAAGAAGGCTCGCAGCGCAGCACGCCTGCGCTCCCTGCTGCGTGAGCTGGGCTGGCTCGTCGAGCTGGTGTGATGGTGCGGCTTCCTCCTCCGATCGTGGGCGTGACCCCGGGCGTGGCGGAACAGCAGGGTGTCGATGGCCTGCTCCGGCAGGTGGAGGTGGCGGTTGCCGGGGGACTCGAGGGGCTCCTGCTTCGGGAACACGCTCTCGAGGATGGGGTCCTGTTCGCCCTCGCTCTGGAGTGTCGCCGCCTGATGGGCTCCGGTTGGCTGGGGATCAGCGATCGGAAGCCGAGCTGGACAGCGTCCGCTTCGCAGCGGACGCTGTCCAGCTCGGCTTCCGATCGCTCGAGGCCTCCGAGGCGCTCGTGCTCGAGGAAGGCTCGGGTGGAGCAGCGCCTGGTCGGCGCCTGGCCGTCGGGGTCAGTGACCACGCAGTGCCCCGACGGGAGGACCTGGAGTCCGCGGACTTCGCCACGCTGGCCCCGTGGGCCGAGGTCCCCGGGAAGGGCCCTCCCCTGGGGCCTGAGGGCTTCCGAGCATGCCTCGCGGATCGGCTCCGCGAGGGTCGTGCCAGGCCCACCTGGGCCCTGGGCGGCCTCGGCCCCAACGACCTATCCAGCGTCCGAGATGCAGGGGCGCAAGGAGCCTTCGTCATCAGGGGCATGGACTGGGGCGGCCGTCCCGACCGCGCCGTGGAGAAGCTCCTCGGCGCGTGGGAGGGCTCCGCATGACTCCCGCACGTGCGTGGTGGCTCGCGCGCCGGATCGTGCTCGGGCTGTCCCTCTTGGGGACCGGCTACCTGCTGCTGCGGTTCGACTCGCGGATGGCTCCGGGGCTCGTGCCCCAGTCCGCGCACCGGGTCGTGCTCGACACCTGGGCGACGGCCTGGGTGTCCCGCGACCGCGTCGTCTACCGGGACGCGGCCGGCCGGGTGGACCAGGGGTGGTACACCGGCAGCGGTGAGGGCGTTCTCCTGCTGACGCCCACGCCCTTCGTCGAGGGTCGTGAGGAGAGCGTCGCGGTTCCGCTGGACGCGGTTCTGGGCCGCGTCGTGATGGTGGTCAGCGAGCTGCGGCTGGAGGGTAGCGGCTCATGAGTTGGAGCGAGGAGCGACTGCTTGCGGGGCTGCGACGCCGGGAGCGGGCCGGCGTGCTGAGGACCGAGCTGGGGCACGATGCGGCGGCCCTCGAGCTGGGGGGGCGGCCGGTCGTCTGCGTGGACGCGACCGTCGAGGGGGTGCACGTCGAGTCGGGCGAGCGCCCCGCGGCCTTCGCGAGCAAGGCCGTGCTGCGCACCCTGTCGGACCTCGCGGCGAGCGCGGCGACGCCGCGAGCGTTGCTGTTGGGACTCCGGGCACCGGAGGATGCCCCGGAGCCCCGCCTCCGCGCGCTGCTTCGCGGCGTCGAGCGCACCGGCCTGCGTTGGGGCTGTCCACTGGTCGGCGGGGACTGCACCGCCGCCCCAGGTCCGATCGGGCTCACCGTGACCGCGCTGGGCACGCTCGCAAGCGGCGTCCGCCCGGTGAGCCGAGCCGCCGGAGAGGAGGGCCAGCTGTTGGTGGTGACCGGGCCCCTGGGGGGCTCGCGCCTTGGGCGTCACCTGCGGCCCGTCCCACGAC
>WTJQ01000092.1:0-2731 GCA_011524785.1 Planctomycetota bacterium
GTCCGGGCCCATGGGCTCCTGGACGCGGTCCGCCAGGCGCCCCTCGCCCTCGCCATGGCCGCAACGTGGACGAGGTCCACCCCGGGTGGCGCCGAGGGCTCCTCGTCGAGGAGGGAACCCTGCTGCTGCGGCTGGAGACCGACGCGGCCCGCGCGGCGGCCACGCGACTGCAGGCCGCGGTTCGCTCCGCCGAGGCCGCCGTCGAGCAGGCCACCGTCACCCTCGCGGCGACGGGCCGACGCGTGGAGCTCGCGCGAAGGGCGGCGGAGCTCGCCTCTGGTGAGGTCGCCCGCTTCGAGCGCATGGACCTCGAGGCCGCAGGGCTCGAGAGCGCGGCCGACCGGGCCCGCGGGGCGCTCGTCGAGGCCGAGGCGCAGCTCCACGAGGCCGAGGCTGCCGCCAGCTCCGCCTCCGCGGCCGAACTGGTGGCTCAGGCGCGCGCCGAGGAGGCGCGGGCCGCCCTCGCCGAGGCGCGCGTCCAGGTCGAGAGGCACGACCTCAGCGCCCCGTTCACAGGTGTCCTCACCACGGAGGCTCCGAGCCCGGGGACCTGGATCACGCCGGGGCTGCCGGTCACGAGCCTCGTCGACCCGACTGCCTGGAGGGCGCGCGTCCGCCTGCCGCTCGCGGCCGCCGCCGACCTCGTCGTCGGGATGCCCGCGCACCTCACGGGCGCGGCGCTCGGGCCCGATCCGGTGACCGCCGTGGTCGGAGCCATCGCGGTGGAGGCCGACTCGACCAGCCGCACGGTCGGGGTCGACCTGGACCTCCGCCTCGACGGCGCCGCGGCCAGCAGCGTCGAGGGGCTCCTCGGCCTGCCCATCCAGGCCGACGTCGCCCTGCCGGCCCTGGAGGACGTGCTCGTCCTGCGCCGCGCCGAGATCACCTGGCGCGACGGCCAGGCCCTCGCCCTCGTCGTGGAGCGGGACGGCGAGGTCCTGCGTGCGGCCGGGCGCCCGCTGGAGCTCGGGCGGCGCAGCGGGGACCGGGTCGAGGTGGTCGCCGGGCTCGAAGCCGGCGAGACGCTCATCACGGGCCCGCTCGAGGCGCTCACGCCGGGCAGCCTCATCGAGCAGGCCTCGGAGCCCGCGGCGGACGCGCGATGATCCGAGCCATCGTCCGCTGGTCGGTCACGAACTCCGTGGCCGCGAACCTCGTCATGGCGGCGATCATCCTGGGCGGGTTCCTCGCCTATGCGTCGATGCCGCGCGAGGTCTTCCCGAACTTCAGCCTCGGCAAGGTGGAGCTCTTCACCGTCTGGCCGGGCGCTGGGCCCGGCGACGTGGAGGAGCTCGTCACCGTGCCCCTCGAGGAGGCGGTGGCCGATGTCGACGGGGTCGACGAGCTGCGCTCCGTCTCCAGGGAGGGAGCCAGCCGGGTCTACCTGACCCTGGCGCCGAGCGCCGACCTGAACGAGGTCCTGGCCCAGGTGCGGGACCGGCTGGGACGCGGTGACCTCGAGCTCCCCGAGAGCGCCGAGCCGCCCGTGGTCTTCGAGCAGGAGAACGTGTTCCCCGTGCTGGCGGTGTTCGTGCACGGCACCGCCTCGCGGGCCGTGCTCGTGCGGGAGGCCGACCGGATCACGCGCGAGATCGAGACCATCCCCGGGGTGCAGCAGGTGGTCCTGACCGGCAAGCGGGACGAGCGCCTGTGGGTCGAGGTGGACCCGGCGGCCCTCGAGGACTCCGGCCTCTCCTTCGGGGAGCTCCGGACGGCGCTGGCCGCGCGCCTGGCCGAGGCACCCGTCGGGAGCCTGGACACGGACTCCGGGGAGTGGCTGCTGCGCGTCCGCTCCGAGGTGCTGGGCGCCGAGGACCTGCTCGACCTGCCCCTGGTCGTGCGCCCCGACGGCTCGCGCACCCTGCTGGCCGACGTTGCGAGGGTGACGGACACCTTCGAGCGCGAGATCACCCGGGCGCGGTTCAACGGTGAGCCCTGCCTGCACCTCCAGGTCAACAAGGACGAGGACGCGGACCTGATCGACCTCGCGGGCGTGCTCCGCGAGTGGGTCGACGAGGAGCGGGGGGACCTCGCGCCGGGCGTGCAGCTCGGCACCAACTCGGACCTCTCCGTCTACGTCCGGGAGCGCCTCGCGGTCATGACGGAGTCCGGCCTCATGGGTGGCGTGCTGGTCATGGCCTGCCTGCTGGCCTTCCTCGACCGGCGGGTCGCGCTCTGGACGGCCCTCGGCATCCCCATCTCGTTCCTCGGCGGCATCGCCGTGGCCGCCTGGTTCGGGGTGAGCATGAACATGATGACCATGTTCGCGCTCATCGTCGTGCTGGGCATGGTCGTGGACGATGCGATCGTCGTGGGGGAGAACACCTTCCGCCTCATCGAGGACGGGCTGACCCCGGAGGAGGCCGCCATCGAGGGCGGCGCCCAGGTCGGGGGCCCGGTCGTCGCGACGATCCTGACCAGCGTCGCCGCGTTCCTGCCCGTCCTCATGCTCGAGGGACAGGCGGGGCTGTTCATGCGGCCCCTGCCCCTGGTCGTGTCGGCCTGCCTGTTCGTCTCGCTGGTGGAGGCCCTCATCGTCCTCCCGGCGCACCTTGCCCACGGGTCGGGCCGGCGACGCAGCGCGAGCCAGGTCGAGGCCGCGCGCGACCCCTGGTACGAGCCCATCCGGCGCGCCTACGTCCGGCTCCTGGAGGGGGCGCTGCGCTGGCGCTGGACCGTCGTGGGCGGCTCCGTGGGCGCGCTCGCGGTCGTTGGGGCCCTGGCCGTCCAC
>WTJQ01000092.1:2741-4603 GCA_011524785.1 Planctomycetota bacterium
GCGGTGGCCATGGAGATGGAGCGCAGGTGCCTCGAGCTGCCGGCCACCGAGCTGGAGAGCGTGAACTCCATGATCGGCCTGATCGCGCAGGACGCCTCCAACTACGAGCTCGGCCAGAATCTGGCGCAGGTCTGGGTGGAGCTGCGCGAGGGCGACCAGCGCACCATGGCCGCGCCCGAGGTCGTGCGCTGGCTGCGCGAGCGGATGGCCGGCGCGTCGCCCCTGGTGGAGTCGCTCCAGATCGACCAGCCCCAGGCCGGACTGAACGGACGCGCCATCGAGGTCGTCCTCCGCGGGCGCGACCACGCGGCCCTGGAGGCCGCGGGCGAGGAGGTCGAGGCCGCCCTCGCGACCTACGCGGGGGTGCGGGATCTGCGCTCGAGCGTGGGGCGAGGCAAGCGCGAGGTCCTGGTGCGGCCGACCGAGGAGGGGCGGCTCCTGGGGGTGAGCGAGGCCTGGCTGACGAGCGAGGTGCGCACCGCCCTGGAGGGGGCCCCGGCCGGCAGCTTCCGGCGCGGGACCGAGGACGTGGAGGTCTTCGTGAAGCTCCCCGAGGAGCTGCGCGCTGATGCCGGAGCGCTGCAGGACCTGGTGATCGCGACCCCGATGGAGCGTCGCGTGCGGCTCGCCGACGTCGCCGCCTTCGAGGAGCGCGCGGGGCCTGCGTCGCTCCAGCGCCGCGATCGCGAGCGCAGCATCACCCTCACCGCGGACATCGACAAGAGTCGCGGCAACGCCCGCGACGTCGTGGACGACCTGATGGCGCGCTTCGAGGATCTGCCCGCCACCCACGCCGGGACGACCCTGGAGCCGCTCGGGGATCACGAGGAGACGGCGCGCAGCCTGGAGGGCCTCGGCAAGGCCGGCATCCTCGCGCTGGCGCTGATCTTCGCCGTGCTCGGGACCCTGTTCCGCTCGTACCTGCAGCCGCTGGTGATCATGTCGATCGTGCCCTTCGCGCTGCTCGGCGTCGTCCTCGGGCACCTGATCATGGGCCGGGACATGACCCTGCTCTCGCTCATCGGCCTGCTGGCTCTCTGCGGGGTGGTGGTGAACGACTCCCTCATCCTCGTGGACTTCGTCAACCAGGCGAGGGCTCAGGGCATGGAGCGCATGCGCTCGGTGGTGGAGGCCTCCCGGCTCCGCTTCCGCCCGATCCTGCTCACCTCCGTCACGACGATGGCGGGCCTGACCCCCCTGACGTTCTTCGCCTCGGGCCAGGCGCGCTTCCTGCAGCCCATGGCGATCAGCGTCTTCTTCGGCCTCGCGATCGCGACCGGTCTGGTGCTGGTCGTCGTACCCTGCATCCAGGCGTGCCTCGACGACCTGCTCCTCGGGCGTGGCGCCGCGACCGCGGCCGCGCCCCCTCCCTCCGACGCCCCGACGCGCGAAGCCGCATGAACCTCTCCGTCCAGCCCCTCACCGATCCGGCTGCCGTCGCCGCGCTCGAGCCCCTGGCCCAGGAGCTGGTGGAGGCCGCGCTCGCGGAGGAGCGTGACGAGGGCGCGCCGGCCGGCGCGGGCCGAGGCGTGCTGGAGCGTGCCCTGGACTCGGACTGCGGTCTGATCCTGCGCGCAGAGGCCGAGGACGGCGAGGTCGCGGGCCTGCTGGTGTGCGGCCCCCTGGCGGATCCCCTGGCGGGGGACGTGCGACCCATGGTGCAGCTCCTCTGGACCGCCGCGCCCTACCGTCGCCGGGGCCTCGCGCGGGGCCTCGTGGAGCAGGCCTCCCAGACGCTCCGCGCGCGGGGGCACCGCACGCTGGCAGCTCGCGCGGGACACAACGACGACGCGCTCATCTCGATGGGCGAGCGCTGGGGCTTCGTGCGCTCCTTCGAGCTGCTCGTCCGCGACGAGTGAGCC
>WTJQ01000092.1:4703-6209 GCA_011524785.1 Planctomycetota bacterium
CGAGCGCTGGGGCTTCGTGCGCTCCTTCGAGCTGCTCGTCCGCGACGAGTGAGCCCCCGGCCGATCGAGCTGGCGGCTGGAGCCGCTCAGTCCGCCGCCCTGCGCAGGACCAACAGCACGTCGAAGCCGTCGTCCAGCTGGATCTCGATGTCGGGGTCGTAGCGGAAGTCGTGCACGGCCACGAGCTCCAGGCGCGGCTCGCGACGCAGCAGGCGGCGCACCTGCGGGGCGTCCCAGGTGCGGAACCACCAGTGGGTCTCCTGCTCGTGGACGCGCGCTCCCTCACGGACCCGCATCCGGCTCCGCATGCGCTCCCGGCGGCGCCGCGGATCGGCAGGCCATGCCTGGATGTTGCACACCACCTCGGTGTCGCCCTCGTGGACGACCCAGCGCTCGCGGTCGAAGCGCAGGTTGCCGTAGTCGGTCAGGTGGAAGCCTAGGCAGTAGAGCCCGCCCGGGACGAGCAGGTCCGCGATGCGCTGGAGGTGGCGCGCCGCGGCGCGGTCGGTCGGCAGGTACTTGAAGGTGCTGACGAGGCAGTGCGCCAGGTCGTAGCGGCCCGTGACCTCCAGCTCGGCCATGTCGCCGTGGGAGAGGCGCGCGCGGAGGCCCTCCTCACGCAGCCGCTGGCGCGCGTGGTCGAGCATGGGGCGCGAGAGGTCGTTGCCGGTCACCCGCCATCCACGCCGGGCCAGCTCCACCACGAGCCGCCCGGAGCCACACGCCGGCTCGAGGGCGCGCCGTCCGCGCGAGCGGCCGTGCCGCTCGACCATGGCCTCGAGGAAGTGCCCCTCGAGCGGCGTGTCCTCGTCGAACACGAGGTCGTACCACTTGGGTGTGTCGTACCAGTCGATCTCGGTGCGGGTCGGCATGGGGGGCTAGACGGGGCACCAGGCGCGGCGGGCGGGGACGCTGACGATGCGGTCCTCCTCGGGGACGAATGCGGAGAGTCGGCCGCCGTAGACGCAGCCGCTGTCGAGGCCCTTCACGCGCTCGCGCTCGAGCAGGCCCTGGCGCGCCCAGTGCCCGAAGGCGACGGTGCGGAGGGCGCTCGCGTCCGAGCGGCGCTCCCAGTGCTGCCACCAGGGGGCGAAGGGCGCCGGCGGGACCGGGTCGTCCCGCTCCGGGCGAGCGCCATCGGCAGCGCAGTGGCGGACGAGGACGGCGAACTCGACGTGGGGGTGTCCGCTCAGAGGATCGAGGCCCTCCAGCGCGGACTCGGGGCTCTCCCATGCCGGGTGCAGCCCCGCGTGGATGCACACCAGGTCGTCCCAGGCACGCACGACCGGGCGCTCGAGGAGCCAGGCCAGCAGCTCCTCGCGATCGTCCGCGGTCAGGACGGCCTCCATGCGGTCGCGGGGGCTGGCGCGGCGCTCGCCGCGGGCGGTCCGGACCAGGTGCATGTCGTGGTTGCCCAGGACGCCCCCCGCGCCCAGCTCCTTCAGGAGCCTCAGGACCCCGAGGGAGTCGGGGCCGCGATTCACGAGGTCGCCCACGGGATGGAGT
>WTJQ01000312.1 GCA_011524785.1 Planctomycetota bacterium
CGAGTGCCTCGTCCAGTGACAGCGCTGTGTCCCCGTCAGCGAACCACAAGCTGCCCCAGGCTCCGCCCGAAGCCGACGAGCACGGCCCAGTCCTCGGCGTCCCCCGCGCCGAGGCGCACTCCCAGGTCGAGGAGGCTCCACTCGTCGAGGCGGAGGTTGGTGGAGACCATGGCCCAGCCCGCGTCGTAGTCCCGCTCGGGAGCGGTGGCGCCGGCGACCTCTGCGGTGAGTCCCCAGGGGCCCATGAACGGGCGGCTGACGGACCAGGAGGCCAGGTGCTGCAGGTCCGTGCCCTCGTCGCCGGGCTCGCCCAGGAGGTCGAGCTGGTAGTACCAGGTGACCGTCGAGACGCCCCGCAGATGATCCCGTGAGACGTTGAACTGAACGTCGATCTCGCCGGAGCCCAGGCCGTCGTCCGTGGAGGCCAGCGGGAGCCGAGCGAGCCAGCCCCAGCCCCAGCCGGGCGCGTCCGGGCCGGGGGCGCGCAGGCGGTGACGCGTGCCGATCTCGAGGTCGCCGATGCCCGTCCGGCCCTCGGCGCTGCGCTGGTGGAGGAAGCCTCCAATCGTGACCTCCGTGTCCGGGCCCGCGCCCCAGCGGAAGGTCGTGGGGACGCCGAGCCGGCTCTTGGGCCCACTGTCGGCCCCCATCTCCAGGGACAGGCCCCCGCGCGGCGTCGTCTCGGTCGTCGTGGAGAAGGTCGGGCGCTGCACGACCGGCGGGCCGGCCGTGTCCATCGTCAGGGTGCAGGCCGGGGCGAGCACGAAGGGCAGCGCCGCGAGGCAGCGGCGAGCGCGGACGATCCAGGCGGACGGCATGCCCCTAGCTTGCCGCTCCCGCGCGTCCGGACCAAGGCTCACTGCCCGCCCGAGCGGACCGCGAGTTCCTTGGGGAACGGTGCGAGGTAGACCTGGGCCAGGGGCCAGTCGAGGCCGTGCTGCGTGAAGAGGAAGCGCAGCAGGGAGACCGGGGCCATCAGCGGCAGGGTGCCGGCGCGGTACTCCTCGATGGCCTCACTGATGCGCTGCCGCTCGGGACCAGGGAGGGCCTGACCGAGGTGGCCCAGGAGATGCTGGAGGGCGTTCACGTGGCGGCCGCGGCCCGCCGGGCGGCGGAGGCAGGCCTGGAAGAGGGCGCCGTACTCGTCGAGGGTCGCCTCGAGGGAGCGCTTGCCCGCCCCTGCGACGACGCGGCCGGCCTCGCGGTAGAGGGCGTCGTCGTGGGTGCTGAGGAGGATCTTGTGGGCCGTGTGGAACTGCACGAGCCGCGCCGGGGTGGGATCGCTCGCGCGCAGGCTGCGCCAGCGGTTGCGGGACCAGACGCGCTCGAGGAACGACTCGCGCAGCAGCGGGTCGTTCAGGCGGCCGTCCTCCTCCACGGGCAGGTCGGGGAACGCCTCCAGGAGGGCGCGCGCGAAGAAGCCGACGGCCTTCTTGCCCCGCGAGCGGCCGTCCCCCATCCACGCCTTGACGCGCTCCATGCCGCAGGAGGGCGAGTCCTTCTTCAGGACGAAGCCGTCCAGCGGTTCCTCGGCGAGCGCGGCCACCCGGGAGCGGGCGTGCTCCTCGGCGCGCGCGGTCCAATCCTCACCGCTCTTGGGGTCGACGAGGCGGTCCGTGCCCGCCGGCTCCTCGACGATGCGCACCGAGGGGCGCGGCGTCGGCATGCCCATCTCGACCTCGGGGCAGACCGTGACCAGCTCCGCGTGGTGGGCGAGGGTGTCGGTGAGGTAGCGCGCGCGTGCGTGCCCCCCGTCGTAGCGGACCCGGTTCCCGAGCAGGCACGAGGAGGTCCCGACCCGCACCGGCACGCCGGTCCAGGCCTGCCACGCCTCGCGCGCGGTCGGCAGCTGGGCCGCGACGCTCAGGCGTGGGCTCCCACCGGCTGCGGCAGCTCGCGCCCCAGGGCGTGGCGCAGGGCGCCCTCGACCTCGGGCCAGGTGAAGCGGAAGCCCGAGTCGAGCAGGGCGTCCGGACGCACGCGCTGGCCGCCCAGGAGCAGGTCCTCGGCCATCTCGCCGAAGACGATCTTCGCGACGAAGCCGGGCAGGGGGGCGATCGTGGGGCGCTTGAGCACGCGCCCGAGGGCCTTGGTGTACTCGCGGTTCGTGGCGGCCGCCGGGGCCACCAGGTTGGCCGGCCCCTCGAGGGACTCGGTGACCAGGGCGTGGTGGAACGCAGCCACGACGTCGTCGAGCGCGACCCAGCTCATCCACTGCTTGCCGCTGCCGATGACGCCGCCGGCGCCCAGCTGGAAGGGCAGCAGCATCTTGGCGAGGGCACCGCCGCGGGCGCTCAGGACGACGCCGAGACGCAGGGCCACGGTGCGCACGCCCGCGTCGCGGAGGGGCTGGGCCGCAGCCTCCCAGGCCTGGCAGGTGTCGGGCAGGAACCCGGTGCCGGGCTGGCTGTTCTCCGTGAGGACCTCGTCCCCGCGGTTGCCGTACCAGCCGACCGCCGAGGCCTGGACGAAGACCTTGGGCTTGCTGCTGCACGCGGCCAGGGCCTTGGCGAGCAGGCCCGTTCCGTCGACGCGCGAGTCGCGGATGCGCGCCTTCTGCTTGGCCGTCCAGCGGCCGGCAGCGATGTTCTCTCCGGCGAGGTGGACCACGCCGTCGAAGCCCTCGAGGGCAGCGCCGTCGATCGTGCCCGCGGCCGGGTCCCAATGGATCTCGCCGTCACCCTTGGGCGTCGAGCGGACGAGGCGCACGACCTCGTGGCCGGCGGCGGTGAGGAACGAGACGAGGGGCTGGCCGACGAGGCCGGTCGAGCCGGAGACGAGGATGCGCATGGGTCGGGTGTCGGGGTGGTCCGCCAGGATCCCCAGGTCGTGCCGGGTGATGGCGTGGCGGTAGGTGAACATCCGCTCGAGCTTGGAGCGGATCAGGGCGCCGCCGAAGAGCCGGCCCAGGGGGCCGAGCGGCGGGGCGAACTCGATGGCGTCGACGAGGCGGCAGGTGGAGCCGTCGCCCTCGGGCTCGAAGCGGTGCTCGTGCCGCCAGCGGGCGAAGGGACCGCGCACCTGCTCGTCGACGAAGCGGCGCGGCTCGAGAGCGGCGATGCGGGCGAGCCAGCCGAGCCGGATCGGCCCTTGCTGGATCTTCAGCAGGATCTCCTGCCCGAGCTCGAGCCCCCGGGGCGGACCGTCGACCTCGACGGCCTCCCACGGCGGCAGGAGCCGATCGAACGCCCGGGGTCGGGCGTGCCACGCCATGGCCTCGGTGGCCGGGACGGGCAGGGGACAGGAGCGCTCGAACTGCATCGCTGCCAGGGGATTCGAGCCCGCTGCGGGGGCGGACGCAGGGGGGAGGGATCTCCCCCAGCGCGAGTCCCTGGAATGCCGCCCAGGGGCCGCACCGAGCCAGGAAGAGACACGGAAGCCCCAGCGCGGGGGATGGGACCGAGGGGCCAGGGCCGCCAGGTGCGGGCCAGGGCCCGGCTCGCCCCCCTGCCAGAGGGGTCGAAGCACGCAGGCGCGCTGGGGATCCACCCCGGCCGCAGGACCCTCCGGAGCCTCGCCAGCGCCCCGCCCTGAACGCCCCGCAAGGCTGCACCCGAGCGTCACGGTCGCTACGGTGCCTGCGATGGGCGTCCCCAACGAAGTCTGGATCGTCGCCGGGCTGTACGTGGTCCTGGCCCTCGCGGTCGGCGCGGCCCTGGCGCGCAAGGCCGGGGGGAGCGTGGAGGAGTTCTTCCTGTCGGGGCGGCGACTGCCCTGGTGGGCGGTGGGCACCTCGATGGTCGCCACCACCTTCGCGAGCGACACGCCGCTGGTGATCACCGGCTGGGTGCGGGACACGGGCATCTGGCAGAACTGGCAGTGGTGGTGCCTCGCGGGCGGCGGGATGCTGACCACCTTCCTGTTCGCGCGCTACTGGCGGCGCGGCCAGGTCATGACCACGGCCGAGCTGGCCGAGCTCCGCTACGGCGGCGGCGACGCCAAGCTCCTGCGCTTCGTGCAGGGCGTCTTCCAGGCCGGTCTGACCAACACGATCGTCCTCTGCTGGGTGATCCTGGCGGCGGCCAAGATCCTCGGCGCGCTCTTCGAGGCCGACAAGGTGGTCGCGGTGACGATCGCCAGCGTGCTCGCCCTTGCGTACTCGACCATGGCTGGCTTCTGGGCGGTGGTCGTGACGGACGTGGTTCAGTTCGTGATGGCGATGGTCGGCTCGGTCGCCCTGGCGATCGCGGTGTGGAACGGCATCGGCGGCGTGGAGGCCGTCCAGGAGGCCATGGCGGCAGGCTCCATCCGGCCCGAGCAGCTCGCCTTCTTCCCGCCCGCCGGTCCCGGCTCGTGGATGGATGCGAGCTTCTGGACCGTGCCGCTGGTCACGGCCTGCGTGTTCCTCGGCGTCCAGTGGTGGGCCACGGACCAGGTCGACGGCGGCGGCCACGCCGTGCAGCGCATCAGCGCCGCGCGCACCGAGCGCGACGGGCTGCTCGGGAGCCTCTGGTACAACGTCGCGCACTACGCCCTGCGCCCCTGGCCCTGGATCCTGGTCGCCGTGGGCTCCCTGGTGGTGCTGCCGCCGCTCGAGGCGACCTCCCCCATCGAGGGCACCGTGCAGGCCCTGGACCTCGAGTCCGGGCGCGCGCTCATCCAGCCGGGGCCCGACTACGGGCCCGTCGAGGTGGACCTGTTCGGCGTCGAGGGCGCCGAGGCGGACTGGCGGCCGAGCCAGGCGCGGGTGCGCGTCGGCGACGTGATCGAGCCGGGAGCGGTCCTGGCCGTCTCCGACCCCGAGGCCGCCTACGTGACGATGGCCCGGCGCTACCTGACCAACCCCTGGATGCTGGGGATCCTGGTGGCGTCGCTGCTGGCCGCGTTCATGAGCACGGTCGACACGCACACGAACCTGGCCGCGTCGTTCTTCGTGAACGACCTCTACCGGCGCTTCTTCCGCAAGCACGCCGCTGACCGGCACTACGTGTTCGTGGCGCGCCTGGCCTCGGTCGCCGCTCTGGCGCTGGGGGCGACGCTCGCGTGGGCCAACGACCGCATCAGCGACCTGTACACCTTCTTCCTCGCGTTCCTGTCGGGGGTCGGTCCGGTCTACGTGCTGCGCTGGCTGTGGTGGCGCGTGCGGGCCACGACCGAGATCGTCGCCATGATCAGCTCGGCCCTGGCGGCGTCCGCCCTGACCTTCGGGCCCAAGATCGCCGCCGGCCTGTCGAGCTGGAGCCCGAGCTTCGCCTGGCTGGCTCCCTGGTCCGAGGTCACGTGGGAGCTCGGCCCGCTCTCGGAGGCCGGGGAGCTGACCGTCGCCGGCCGGCTGATCCTGGTCGTCGCGTTCTCCACGACCCTGGCCCTGCTCGTGACGTGGATCCTGCCGCGTCCGAACGCCGAGCGGCTGGTGGGCTTCTACCGGCGGGTGCGGCCCCTGGGGTGGTGGGAGCCCGTGCGCGTGCTGTGCCCGGAGGCCCGGCCCGCGGGCGACGGTCGCGCCGTGCGGCGGGGCGTGATCGGCGGCCTGCTCACGACCTATGGGCTGCTCTTCGCGATCGGCAGCGTGCTGTTCGAGCAGGGCACGGTGCAGGCGGTGACATGGACGGCCCTCGCCGGCCTGGGCGCCGTACTCGTGACCGCGAGCCTGTTCCAGCTGGAGGGCGCCCCGCAGCTGGCCGCGGCCGGTGCGGGAGGTCCCAGCGACGACGGCATGCAGGTCGATCCGGACGCTGGCCCGGAGGCCGATGGCGGCGCGGACGCGAGCGCGGCGGCCATCCTCGAGGAGGACTCGGACCCGGGCGGATCAGCCGCCCCTCTGACGGACCCTCTCGCGGACCTGGAGCCTTCGACCTCGACCGAGGCCATTCCGACGGCGGACTTGGCGACGGCCGAGGATGCGCCGTCCACCCCGTCCTCTAGAGAAGGGGAGCCGATGGAGGAGCCGCCGCCCGCCCTCGCGAAGCCTCGGGATCTCCGCACGCGAAAGTACTCGTTCATGATGAAAGGGAGGGCGAAGCCCGATCGCTTCGACGGGGTTCCCGGCACTGACGTCTACGTGCAGGGCTGCCCGATCAGCGACACCGTGCAGCTTCGGGAGCTCTTGTCGGGTATCTTCGAGGAGCCGGGATACACCAAGGGCGCGAAGATCGCTATCCTGGGCGATGCCGAGGGCGGCTGGGAGGTTGCCGTGCGTTGCCGGTCTTCCCAGCGGGCGTTTCGGTTGTGCTCTGAGCTGGATGGTGGGACTATCCTAGAG
>WTJQ01000495.1 GCA_011524785.1 Planctomycetota bacterium
CCGCGGCCAGCGGCGGGTGGGTCCTCGGGATCGGCTCGCTCTACCTGGCGGGGGCCCTGCGCGGGGACACCGGTCCACCCGCCGACCCCGACCGCTCCCCATGCTCACCCTGACGACCGACCTGTTCCTGACGGACTGCTTCCTCATCAAGGGGACCGTCGAGAACAAGTACACGCGTCTCTCGCGCATGCTCGACGGTCATCGCCAGAGCTTCCTCAAGCTGCGGGACGCGACCCTGATCGACCTGGCCAGCCGGGAGCGCATCCAGACGCCCCTGCTGCAGATGAACCTCGAGGAGATCCTCGTCGCGCACGAGTTCCTCGACGAGGCCGGCGACGGCACCGCCGCGGCCCTCGCCCGCGAGCAGGAGGCCGAGCTGCAGCGCGTGCGGCTCTTCTACACCGGCAACCTGAACGTCGAGCTGGCGGGCAAGATCCGTCCGCGCGCCTATGAGATCGATGACCGCGCCACGCGGCGGTTCTTCGTGATGCGGGAGCCCCAGCTGCGCGGCTTCCAGCACGGGGACGACAAGGAGCTCAAGCAGCTGCTCGAGCTGCCCTACGTCATCCTCAACAAGGCGCGCCTGTCGTACGTCTACGACTTCAACGGCTGACCCGGGTCGTCGTCGGACTCCTGGCGGGCGCGGGCCTGCTGCAGCTCGTCGAGCATCTCCAGGTAGCTCGACCAGCGCGTCGGCGCGAGCCGACCGTCCTCGAGCGCGTCGTCCAGCGCACACCCCGGCTCGTGGTCGTGGCTGCAGTCGTCGAACTGGCACGCGCTCGAGAGCCGATGGATGTCCGGGAAGGTGTCCCGCAGCTCGCGAGGGGACACGTCGTAGGGCCGGAACACGCGGATGCCGGGCGTGTCGATCACGGTGGCCCCCAGGGCCAGGCGATGCAGCCGTGAGTAGGTCGTCGTGTGGCGACCCTGCTTCCAGTAGCTGCTGATCCGCCCCTCCTTCAGGTTGAGGCCCGGCTCGAGCCGGTTGATCAGCGTCGACTTCCCGGCACCGGAGGGTCCGTAGAGCACGCTGGTGCGGCCGACCAGCAGCTCGCGCAGCGCCTCCAGCCCCTCGCCCGTCTCGGCGCTCGTCTCCAGCACCCGGACCGGCACCGAGCGGTAGGTCTCCGCGAGGGCCGCGACCTCGTCGGCGTCCGCGAGGTCGATCTTGTTGAGGACGACGGTCGCCGGCACCTCGTGCCACTCGCAGGCCGCGAGGATGCGGTCGGTACGGTTGGAGGAGAAGCCGGGCTTGCGCACCGAGCCGATCACCAGCAGCTGGTCCACGTTGGCGAACAGGACCTGCTCGCGCGGGTCGTGCCCCGAGGCGACGCGGCTCAGGTGGTTGCGTCGGGGGAGGACCTCGGCCACCGCCGGGCCCTCGGCGTCCTCGTCGAGCCGCACGCGATCTCCGACGGCCACGGGGTTCTTGGTCGAGCCGAGGTCCTCGAAGAGGGTCCCGCGCAGCGCGGCCGGGACGACCTCCCCCTCGAGGTCCACCAGGACCTGCTTGGCGTCGACCTGGACGACGGTGCCCTCAGTGGCACTCATGCTGGCAGGCCTCGGACGCTTCGCACGGCTAGGATGGTAGCCCACGGGCCAGGAGGCCCCCGCGCTTGACCGACAACTCCGAGACCATTCGCTCGCGGCAGAACGCGCTCTTGAAGCGCGTGCGCGCGGTGGCCAACGGGAAGGAGCGCGGCACGCTGCTGCTCGAGGGGGAGCGCCTGGTGCTCGATGCCGTCGGGGCCGGCGTCCCGCTCGAGGTCGCCCTGGTCGCGGAGGGACGCGAGGTCCCCGCTGCCCTGGAGCGGCAGCCCGTGCGTCGCGTCGAGCGCGACCTGCTGCAGGGCCTCGGCAGCCTGCGCACCGAGCCCGACCTCGTGGCGCTCGCCGCGCCCCCTGCGGCCGTGGACCTCGCGAGCCTCGAGCCGGGCACCAACGGCCTGCTCCTCGTCGTGGACGGCGTGGCCGACCCGGGCAATCTCGGGGCCCTGGCCCGCGCGGCCGAGGCCGCGGGCGCCTGTGGGATGGTCGTCCTGCTGGGCGGCGTGGGACCGTGGAACCCGCGGGCCCTGCGCGGCTCCATGGGCAGCCTCCTCCGGCTCCCGGTGGTGCGCGGCCTCGGGGCCGCCGAGGCCCTCGAGGCCCTCGCCATGCAGGGCTGGCGCTCGGTGACGGCTGCGACCCGGGGAGGCCGCTCCTGGCGCGAGGCCGACTGGAGCGGTCCGGTCGCCCTGTGGGTCAGCGGGGAGACCGGCGTCGAACCGGAGGCGCTGGCGGGCCTCGAGCGGGTCACGATCCCCATGGCCGGTGGCGTGGAGTCCCTGAACGTGACGGTCGCCGCGTCGCTGCTGCTCTTCGCGGCCGGGAGGACGGGCGCGTGAGCGGCCTGTTCGAGGAGGAGACCCTCGGGACGGATCCGCTGGAGGCGGCGCCGAGCGACGCCCCGCTGGCGGACCGCATGCGTCCGAGCTCGCTGGCCGACTACTGCGGACAGACGCACCTGGTGGGCGAGGGACGCATCCTCAGCCGCGCCCTGGCGGGCGAGCTCACCCAGTCGCTCATCCTCTGGGGGCCGCCCGGCGTGGGGAAGACGACCCTCGCCCGCCTGCTGGCGCAGGCCTCCGGGCTCGCCTTCGTCCCGTACTCGGCCGTGCTCTCCGGCATCAAGGAGATCCGCGAGCTGATGGCCCGCGCCGCCGCCGACCGCCAGCGGACCGGCCGCCGCACCCTCGTCTTCGTCGACGAGATCCACCGCTTCAACAAGGCCCAGCAGGACGCCTTCCTGCCGCACGTGGAGCGCGGCGACATCGTCCTCGTGGGCGCGACGACGGAGAACCCGTCCTTCGAGGTCAACGGCGCCCTGCTCTCGCGCTGCCGGGCCCTGCTGCTCGAGCCGCTGCAGGCGGACGAGGTGGTGCGGCTCCTGCAGCGCGCCCTGGCAGCGCCCGAGGGTCTCGCGGGACGCTGGAGCGTGGAGGAGGGCGTGCTCGAGCGCATCGTCGGTGCGACCGACGGGGACGCGCGCCGGGCCCTGACCGCCCTGGAGACCGCGGCGGCGCTGGCGCAGGAGGGGGCCGCCATCCAGCTGGAGGACGTGGAGGAGGCCCTGCAGCGCAAGGTCACCCTCTACGACAAGAGCGGCGAGGAGCACTACAACGTCATCAGCGCGCTCCACAAGTCGATCCGCAACAGCGACCCCGATGCGACCCTCTACTGGGTGACGCGCATGATGAGCGCGGGGGAGGACGGCAAGTTCATCGCGCGACGCCTCGTGCGCGCGGCCTCCGAGGACGTGGGGCTCGCGGATCCGTTCGCCCTACGGATCGCCCTCGACGCGGGGGAGGCCTTCCATCGGCTGGGCTACCCCGAGGGCAAGCTCGCCCTGGCCCAGGCCGCCGTGTACCTGGCGCGGGCGCGCAAGAGCGACGCGATCTACCGCGCCGTGGGAGAGGCCGAGGCCGATGTCCAGAGCACCGCGGCCGAGCCGGTCCCCAAGCACCTGCGCAACGCGGCCACCCGGGTCATGAAGGAGGCCGGCTACGGGGAGGGCTATCGCAACGCCCACCAGGACCCTGGCGCCCGCGACGAGATGAGCTGCCTGCCCCCTGGCCTCGAGGGACGGCGCTACTTCCGGCCCTGAGCGCCATGGACGGGCCTGGTCCCTCGCCCCGTCAGCGCAGGGGCTCGCGCAGGAGCGGAGTGAGGGCCGCCTCGAGGTCGGCGTCCCCGGGCTCGCAGGCGCAGCCCGGCAGCTCGCAGACCCGCGCCCGCTCGAGGAGGGGCTCCTCGTCGCCACGCGTCCAGCGCGTCAGCCGGCCCTCGCTCGTTCGCACGGTCGTTCCGAGGTAGCCGCCCGCGCGCCAGGCGCTCGGCGCGCTGCCGCGCCCTCGGTGGGAGGGACCGGAGGCGAACGGCACGAGGGACTGGCCATCGAGGACGCCGTCCATGGCGGGTGCACCGCAGACCTCGAGGATGGTCGGGGCCACGTCGAGAGTGCTGACCGGCTCCTCCACCAGGCGCGGCACTCCGCCCAGCGCGGTCCCCGCCACGACGAGCGGGCACCGCAGGGCCTCATCGAAGAGGGTGTGCTTGCCCCACACGCCGCGGTCCCCCAGGTGCCACCCGTGGTCGCTCCACAGGACCACGAGCAGGTCGCGATCGTCCTGGAGGGCGCGCGCACTGCGGAGCACGCGTCCCACCTCGCGGTCGGTGGCCTCGACGCACGCCAGGTAGCCCTCCTGCAGCTGCCGCGCGTAGGCGTCGTCGACGCGCCGGCCATCGGGGTGCGAGCCGTAGTTGCCGAGCAGCTCGCCGCTGCCGTGGGTCGCCCAGGCGGGCGTGCCCTCGGGGGGGAGCGGGCGGTGGACGATGCCCTCCGCGCGCCCGGCCACGCCGTCCCAGTCGCTGGTCCGCGCCGTGAAGGGCAGGTGCGGCTTGAAGAAGCCCACGGCCAGGAGGAAGGGCTCGTCCGCGGCGGCGAGCTCCGGCAGCCGCGCGCAGGCCTGGTCCGCCAGCAGCGCGTCCGGGTAGCGCGTCGAGTCGGCGCCGCGCTCGGTCGTGGGCGACTGGCCGCGCTTGCGCGTCGCGCCGCCCTCGTAGGCGAAGAACGCCGCCCAGGCGTCCTCCCACGGGCCCGGGTCGAACCCGGCCTCGTCCCAGGCGCCCGGCACCTCGAGCTCGCCCTGGGCGCTCTTGACCTGCTGGGGCCAGACGCGACCGTCGGGGCTGTGGGAGATCTTGCCGAGGCAGACCGTGTGCCAGCCGGCGGCGCGCAGCAGGCCCGGCCAGGTGGGGGCCTCGTGGCCGGGGCGTGCGAGCTTGAGGCAGGCGTCGTTGTTCAGCTCGGTGCGTCGCGGGAAGCGCCCGGTGAGCATCGCGCGGCGGGAGGCGCCGCAGGTCGGCACCACCGCCATGTGGTTGCGGAAGAGCAGCCCCTCCGCCGCGAGGGCGTCCATGTTCGGGGTGCGCGCGCGCCCGCCCAGGATCGAGAGCTCCGGCCGCAGGTCGTCCACCGCGATGAAGAGCACGTTGGGGGCGCGCTCCTCGAGGGACGGGTTCGAGGCGCAGGCGGCGAGGGCGAGCAGCCCCAGCAGGAGGAGGGAGTCAGGTCTCATCGAGGGCGAGCACGAGCCTCTCCCGCAGCATGCTCATCCGCAAGGCCTGATCGGCGGTCTCCACCGCCCAGCGCAGCGCCGTCTCGGAGCCGACGAGGACGACGAGCTGCTTGGCGCGCGTGATGGCCGTGTAGAGGAGGTTCCGCTGGAGCATCACGCGGTGCGGGGTCGTGAGGGGGATCACCACGCAGGGGAACTCGCCGCCCTGGCTGCGGTGGACCGTGATCGCGAAGGCCGGGCGCAGGTCCGCCAGCTCGCCGCCGGCGTAGGTGACCACCTGCTCGGGGAAGCGCACGGAGACCACCCCGTCCGACGAGACCTCGGAGATCCGGCCCATGTCGCCGTTGAAGACCTCCTTGTCGTAGTCGTTGCGCGTCTGGATCACGCGGTCACCGACCCGCCACCGCTGGCCGCCCCGCTCCAGCTCGCGGCCCCCGAAGCCCGCGGCCTCACGCAGGCGGTCGTTCAGGGCGTCCACGCCGCAGTCCCCCTTGTACATGGGGGCGATGACCTGCACGTCCTCGGTCCAGTCGAGGCCGAAGCGTCGCGGGATCCGCTCGGTCACCACGTCCACGAGGCGCTCGGCGGCGCGCGCCGGGTCGTCGACGGAGAAGACGAAGAAGTCACCGCCCTCCTCGCCGCGGTCCGGCCGTCGCGGCAGCTCGCCCGCCAGCACCCGGTGGGCGTTGGCGACGATGAGGCTCTCGCGCCCCTGGCGGAACACCTGGGTCAGGCGCGCGGTCGGAATGCGGTTGCTGGCGAGCAGGTCGGTGAGCACGTTGCCCGCGCCGACCGAGGGCAGCTGGTCGGGGTCACCGACCATGATCAGGCGCGTCGGGGCCGCGACCGCCTTCACGAGGTGGTGCGCCAGGGTGACGTCGAGCATGGAGATCTCGTCCACGAGGACGAGGCCCCCCTCCAGCGGGTTCGTATCGGTGTGCTGGAACCCGTCGGGCGGCTGGTACTTGAGCAGCCGGTGGACCGTGGAGGCGGGGCGCCCCGTGGCCTCGCTGAGCCGCTTGGCGGCGCGGCCCGTCGGGCTCGCGAGGAGC
>WTJQ01000178.1 GCA_011524785.1 Planctomycetota bacterium
GACGAGGCTGGGCTGACGCTGGCGGAGGCGATGGCGTTCGAGTGAGGCCCTGGGCATGAGGGGCCTGTTGATTCCTGGTCCCTGAACAGGCCACCGCCTCCCCCGCCCACCCCAGAAGGGTGACGCGCAGGGCCTCGAGCGGTTGCAGGGGGGCGCGAGTGGCGCCCCGTGGCTACCATCGCGCCATGGCACGCAGCGTCCTCTCCGTGATCGTCGGCATGGTGGCCGGAATGGCCGTCAACATGGCGCTCATCACCCTGAACTCGAGCGTGCTGTACCCGATGCCGGAGGGGACCACCTTCGAGGACACCGAGGCCTTCCAGGCCTACCTCGACACGCTCCCGGCCCCTGCCTTCCTGGTCGTCATGGCGGCCCACCTCGGGCAGGCCCTCGTCGGTGGCTGGGTGGCGGCTCGACTCTCGGCCAAGGCTCCGATTCGGCAGGCCCTGATCGTTGGGGTCCTCTCCATGGCTGGTGGCATCCAGATGCTCCTCACCGTGAGCGGGCCAACCTGGATGTGGGCCGAGGTCCCGCTCTACCTGGTCCTCGCCTACCTCGCGGGCCGCTCCGTGGGGGCCCGCAGCGCCGGCGAGATCGCGGGCTGAGGGATATCCTGCAAGCGGCGGAGTGCTCCTCCCGAAGAGGTCCTCGGCGCGGGTCCCTCGTCGCTGGGGGCGCACCAGCCCCGCCCCACCCCCAGAGGGCTCCATGGAGATCACCACCAGCCTCCCCAGCAGCGAGATCCAGCTCGGCCCCCTCCTCCAGATCACCATGCACGGCCTGATCGGCCTCCTCGTCATGGTGCTCTCGGTGCGCGTGGCGTTGCGCAGGAAGCGGGAGGGGAGGCCTCACTCCTGGGTGCCGCTGATGATCCCCTCCGCCGTGTTCCTGGGGCTCTTCACGAGCTTCGGCGTCCACATGTTCGGGGCTCTTGGCGGCTGGCCGGAGTCGCTCGGGACGCACGGCTTCCCCGAGCCCCTGATCGTCCACGGGGACATCGCGTTCTTCGTCTTCAGCGCCCTGCTGCTGGGCCTGATGGTCGGCGTTCCGGTCGGCCTCGTGGGCTGCGCCGCAGTCGACCGCCTTCGGTCCGCGACCGGGCCCCTCGGGATCTACCTCGCGTGCAACCTCGCCGCGCTCGTGCTCATGCACACGCTCGCGCCGGGCGAGCTCCTCGACTGGTGGTGGGACTGAGGCCACGACGACGAGCCCGTCGTCAGCGCTCCTCGCCGTCCTCGTCGTGACTTTCGCCCTTGGCCTCGTCCGGCTGGCGCTCGGAGAGCACCTCGGCGAGCTTCAGTGGGCCTCCTGCGGGCAGCGTCACGCCCGTGAGGTAGTGGTCCTCGTCGATCCACTCCATCGTCACGCCGACCTCCTTGCCGAGGGTCTCGAAGCTGATCGTGCCCTCGTCGTCCGCCGTGCCGGACATCCAGGTCATCGCCGTGTCCTGCGAGTTGACCGACAGGAACGTGTAGCGCTCCATCTTGCGGTCGTAGCCGAGCAGCGTGAGGGTCTCCTTGGCGTCCTCTCCCTCGCCCTCCATGCCTCGGCTGAGGACGAAGCGCCCTCCCAGGATCAGCTCGGCCTCGCTGGTCCCTTGGACCACGAAGGGCTTCCCGTTCGGGCCGCCGACGATCTCGATCCGCGAGTGGAACTTGCCCTCGAAGCGCTCGAGGAGGGCGTGCTCGGGCCCAGGATCCTGCATCGGGTTCTGAGGCTCAGTGGGGACGAGGGACGCGGTCATGAGGGCGCCGCCGAGGAAGGCAGCACCGAGGGGGAGCATGCTGGGCATGCCGGAGCATACGCAGTCCCGTCGTCGTCCTTTCGACGCGGTGCGCGGAGACCGCCGTGGGGGGATCAGGACCGGCGCTGCGCGGCGAAGCCCACCACGATCGGCGAGTAGAAGCAGGCGTCCGGATCCTGGCTCCGCTCCTGCCATTCGGCGCGGAAGGACTCCCCCTCGGCCGCGGTCAGGAGACCGGCCTGCTCCATCGAGTGGCTGTGCCCCATGAAGAACTCCTCGGCCCAGCTCCAGACGGCCGAGCCCGGACGCCCCGAGCGGACCACGGGGAGCTGCTCGACGAGGTCGAGACCCGCAGCGCGCAGGTGCCGCGGCAGGTCGCCCGCGACGAAGGTCGAGCCACCCATGCTCTCGTACCACGCGCGGGTGGCGCGGATGACGGCGGCGAAGCCCTCCGAGCGAGGGAAGAGGCTCACGCCCTCGTGGTTGTAGTCGACGACCACGAGCCGGCCCCCCGGGCGCAGCCAGCGGGCGAAGCGCGCGACGAGCGCGCCCGGGTCCGGGGGGAAGGAGAGCACCCAGCGGCAGAAGATCCCGTCGAACCTCCCATCCAGCGAGCCGTCGTCCCCGACCTGCTCGAGCCGCCCCTGCAGGAGCTCTGTGGTCGGCCAGGCCTCCGCGCGCGCTCTCTCGCCCGCGACCTCGATCCAGCGGGGGGAGTCGTCGATGCCGACGAGGTGTCCGTCGGGACCGACCCTCCGGGCGAGGCGCGCTAGGACCTCCCCCGGGCCACACCCGGCGTCGAGGACGGCCGCTCCCGAGGCCGGGAGCTCCAGGAGGTCCAGCCAGGCCTCGGTCTGCTCGCTCCAGACGGCCTGCTGGCGTCCCAACCGCTGCAGCTCGGGGTCGCTGGAGCCGAGGACGTACTCGAAGGCGGGTTGGCTCGTCATGGCTCTGGGCTGCGGCGGAGAGTGGGAAGTTGGATCTTGTGGGCGGGCGCGTGCCAGCAGCCTGCGACGATGTGCGCCGGAGGATCACGGGCGCCTATCAGGGGCATCGGGGATTGTGATGAGAACTCCCCCCCCGTGTGGTCCATCTTGGAGGACGCTCCAGGCCGCCCCTGCGGCCGGGACCCACCGGTACGGGCACCCAGCCCTCTCCACAGGACCTCCTCACGGATCCCATGAATCACCGACTCCACACGGCCGGCAGCGCCGCGGGCCTCGGCGCCCTCTGCCTCCTGCCCCTGGCCTGCGCCACCACCTCTCCGAGTGCCGATCAGCCCCAGGCCGCCCCGGCGGCCGCCGAGGCTCCCGCCACCTGCCCGATCACGGGCATGGGCGCCGAGCCCGAGCCCCGTGCCACCGCCGTGGCCATGGGCACCTACAACGACAACGACGACTGGTGGCCGAACCAGCTCGACCTCACCGTCCTGCACGCGAACTCGGAGAAGGGCAACCCCCTCGACGCCGACTTCGACTACGCCGAGGCCTTCGCGCAGGTCGACCTGCCGACCCTCAAGAAGGAGCTCACCGAGCTCATGAAGACCTCGCAGGCCTGGTGGCCCGCGGACTGGGGCACCTACGGTCCCTTCTTCATCCGCATGGCCTGGCACAGCGCGGGCACCTACCGCGTGGGCGACGGCCGCGGCGGCTCCGCGGACGGCACCCTGCGCTTCGCTCCGCTCAACAGCTGGCCGGACAACGGCAACCTGGACAAGGCGCGGCGCCTCCTGTGGCCCCTCAAGCAGAAGTACGGCCAGAGCGTCTCCTGGGCCGACCTCATGATCCTCGCGGGCAACTGCGCGCTCGAGGACTCCGGCTTCAAGACCTTCGGCTTCGGCGGCGGTCGTGAGGACGTCTGGGAGCCCCAGACCGACATCTACTGGGGTCCCGAGGGTGAGTGGCTCGCCGACGAGCGCTACACCGGCGACCGTGAGCTCGAGGACCCGCTGGCCGCGGTCCAGATGGGCCTGATCTACGTCAACCCGGAGGGCCCGAACGGCAACCCCGACCCGATGGCCGCCGCGCGCGACATCCGCGAGACCTTCGGACGCATGGCGATGAACGACGAGGAGACCGTCGCGCTGATCGCCGGCGGCCACACCCTGGGCAAGGCCCACGGCGCCGCCAACCCGGCGGGCCACGTCGGCCCCGAGCCGGAGGGTGCCAACATCGAGGAGCAGGGCTTCGGCTGGACGAGCTCCTACGGGAAGGGCAACGCCGAGGACACCATCACCAGCGGCCTCGAGGGTGCCTGGACCTACACGCCGACCACCTGGTCGAACGGGTACTTCGAGAACCTCTTCAAGTACGAGTGGGAGCTCACCGAGAGCCCGGCCGGCGCGAAGCAGTGGAAGCCCAAGAACGCGCCGGCGACCGTTCCGGACGCGCACGTCGCGGGCAAGAAGAACCTGCCGGTGATGTTCACCACGGACCTCGCCCTCGTCACCGACCCCGAGTACAAGGCGATCTCCAAGCGCTTCCACGACAACCCGGACCAGTTCAACGACGCCTTCGCGCGCGCCTGGTACAAGCTGACCCACCGGGACATGGGCCCGCAGTCGCTGCTGGTTGGCCCCGAGGTCGCTCCGCCGCAGCTCTGGCAGGACCCCTGCCCGGTCGCGGACTACGCCCCCATCGACGCGGGTGACGTGGCCAGCCTGAAGAGCCAGATCATGGGGGCCGGCCTGCCGGTCTCGGACCTGGTCTTCACCGCCTGGTCCGCCGCCTCGACCTTCCGCGCCAGCGACAAGCGCGGTGGGGCCAACGGCGCCCGCCTCGCCCTCGCCCCGCAGAAGGGCTGGGAGGCGAACGACCCCGAGCGCATCGCCAAGGTGCTCGCCAAGCTGACCACCATCCAGGAGCGCTTCAACTCCGCTGGTGAGGGCAAGCAGGTCTCCCTGGCCGACCTGATCGTGCTCGGCGGCTCCGTCGGGATCGAGTTCGCCGCGCAGGCGGCGGGTCACCCGGTCGAGGTCCCGTTCACCCCGGGCCGCACGGACGCCACCCAGGAGATGACGGACGTCCAGTCCTTCGGCCACCTCGAGCCGATGGCCGACGGCTTCCGGAACTACTTCAGCGGCCGCAGCTGGCTCCGTCCGGAGAAGGCCCTCGTCGACAAGGCGAACCTGCTCTCCCTGACGGCCCCGGAGATGACCGTCCTCGTGGGCGGCATGCGCGTCCTCGGCGCCAACTCGGGCGGCTCGAAGAACGGCGTGCTCACCGGCCGCACCGGGATGCTCACCAACGACTTCTTCGCCAACCTGCTCGACATGGGCACGGTCTGGACCCAGGGCGGCGGCTACGACACCTTCGAGGGTCGGGACCGCGCGACCGGCGAGCTGAAGTGGACCGCCACCTCGGTGGACCTGATCTTCGGCAGCCACTCGCAGCTCCGCTCCCTCGCCGAGGTCTACGCCTCCGAGGACGGCAAGCACCGCTTCGTCGAGGACTTCGTCGCCGCGTGGGCCAAGGTCATGGACCTGGACCGCTTCGGCTCCTGAGCCCCCTGGACGCTCGACGGGGCCCCGCGGAGCTTGCTCCGCGGGGCCCCGCTCGTTGGAGGAGGGTCGCTCGTCGCCCTCAGCAGCAGCTCGACCCGTCGGGGGCCGGCGCACAGCAGCCGCTGCTCGCCTCCGGTGCGGGCGGTTGCGTTGGGCTCGCGCAGGATGCTGCGGCTGAAGGCGTGCCAGCCCCGGATGCCCCAGCCCCGGAGGTCGCAGCTGCAGGGGCGCAGCAGGCGTTCGCCTCCGCCTGGGGCTGATGCACGTCGTCCTGGGTCACGACGAACACCTCCCATCGGTTGCCGTCAGGGTCGGAGACCCAGACCTTGTCCTGGACGGCGTAGCAGCAGGACGTGCTCTCCTCGACGAGGGTGGGGAGACCGGCGGCCTCGAGGCGTGCCTTGGCCTGCTGCACGGCCTCGGTCGAGCGGACCTGCACGCCGAAGTGACTCACGGGCCGGCTGGCGGCCTCAGGGGTGAGCACCTCGTTGAGGGTCAGGTTCACGGAGGGCTCCACTGGCTCGAACTTGACGTAGCCAGGACGCACCTTGGTCGGGGAGACGCCGAACAGGACCTCGTAGAAGGCCTTGGAGGGCCCGAGGTGCTGCGTGGCGAGAGCGATATGGATCCGGCTCGTGCCGGGGAAGTCGACGGCGGACTGCATGGCGATCACTCAGGATCCTGGGACAGGACCGGGGGCCTTGGCGAGGGCCTCACGGAGGATTCATCGATGGTCGTGGCCCAGCGCATCGAGGGGCTCGAGCAGGGGCCCGACGGGGGCTCCGCCGATCCCCATCAGCTCCACGGCTGGGACGGGGGCCCACGCGTAGCGCACGGCCCTCGGGCGTGGAGCGTCAGGGCTGCTGACGAGGACGCGACTCCCCTCGAGGCGAGCGCTTGCCGGTCGCCAGGA
>WTJQ01000354.1 GCA_011524785.1 Planctomycetota bacterium
GTCCCAGGGAGTCGATCCTGCGCTCCACCTCCCGGGCGTATGCGGGGTCCCCTTGGGCCAGCGTCCCGCCGGCCCACTCGAGCTCGACCGGACGGCCGCTGCCGCGCAGCAGCGCGACCGCCTCGAGGACGGTCAGGGGATCCTTGGCCGGCGTCATCCGGCCTGCGGAGAGGAGGACGATCGGCTCGCCCTCCTCGGCCGGGCGCAGCGGGAGCGCAGCCAGGTCGATCCCGTGCCCGGTGACGGTCTTCCCGGGGAACTCGAGCCGGAGCGAGTCGGGACTCGCCGTGAAGGCGCGCTCCACCAGCCCGACCGCCCTACGGAGCCGCCGGTCGACGCCCGCATGCGTGTACCACATGAAGTGCCGCGCGCCGGCGCGCCGCGCCGGACCCGCGGCGAGCAGGGAGTAGCGCGGGACCATGTGGGTCAGGACGTGGCCGAAGCCGTCGCGGAAGGCCTCGCTCAGGTGCCCGCGGAACCGCAGCCAGCGCCCGAGGCGGCCCTCACGCCCGACCACACGCCAGTCCACGTGGTCGGGGAGGCCGCTCGTGTCCCCCACCTCGAGGGCCATCACCCTCACGGCCTCGGCGTGCTTCGCCAGACCCTCGATCCAGCGCACCGTGAACCCGAGGATCGGGTCCTGGCGGTCGAGGACCTGGGTGATGAACAGCAGCCGCACCCGTCCGAGTCTAGCCCTCGGCGACGGACGATCCGAGGGCGCGGGCGGCTCAGCGCGCGAGGGCCTGGACGCCCTCGGCGTAGACCTGGATCGCCCGCGCGCGCTCGAAGGGGAGCGCACGCTCGGCGGCCTCGGCCCCCATGGCCCTGCGCGAGTCCTCGCTCTCGAGGCAGTCCCGGATCGCCTCGGCCAGGGACCAGCCGTCGAAGCCTGCGAGGCGGCCGCACCGGCCATCCGCGAGCAGGTCCCCCATCACCCCGACCGGCGTGGACACCACCGGCGTCCCGCAGGCCATCGCCTCGACGGTGAAGCGCGGCCCCCCCTCGCAGGAGCTCGCGCAGACGACGAGGCGAGAGGCCCTGTAGACGTCCGCCAGGTCGCTCGGCTCCGCGAGCCACTCGATCCACTCGGCCTCGAGACCCGCGGCCGCCGCCTCGGCCCGCCACCGGTCGCGCTCGGGCCCCTTGCCCACGAGCACTGCCGAGACGGGCGCCCCCTGCTCCTTCAGGACGCGCATGGCCTGCAGCAGCAGCGGCACGCCCTTGTTGGGGACCATGCGCCCGACGAAGCAGAGGTCGTAGCGCGGCCCGGAGGAGACGGGCTCCGGCCGGAACGTCTCGAGGTCCAGGTAGAGGGAGGGCAGGACCAGGATGCGCGCGGGGTCCACGCCCCAGCGCATGAGCAGGTCCGGCATCTGCTTGTGGTTCACCACCCGGAACGCGGCCGCGCGATGCCGGGCGTAGCGCAGGTAGGCCCGCGCGATCCAGCGATCGCGGTGCTCGCGCCAGTCCACCGCGAAGGGGTAGCCGGGGACGTGGTGGATCTCGGAGAGGTACGGCACCCCGGTGGCGCGAGACAGCAGCGCGCTGCCCAGCCCGTTGTAGAACCACCCGTAGTCGTGGCTGGTGATGACGGCGTGGCCGTGCTCCTTCACCAGAGCCTCCCCGCGCGCCGCGATCCAGCGGGGCATCCCGGCCCTCCCGCAGGGGGCGACGTGCAGGTGGACGCGGTCGTGGATCACGTCCACGGTCTGGGGTCGCCCGGGATTGGGGCAGAGGACGTCGATCCGCTCGAAGTGGCGGGAGAACTCCTCCTGCATCGAGTCGAAGGGTCCCTTCTCCCCGATCGCCAGCTGGCGGTCGCCGCTCACCATCAGGAGCCTCATGCCTGGGCCTCCCCGAGAACGGCCTCGTAGACGGCCTCCAGGCGATCGGCGAGGCCGGCCGCGCCGTGCCGCGCTCCCACGCGGACCCTTGCCCGCTGCCCCGTGGCCTCCCGCAGCCGAGGGTCCTCCAGGTACTGGTCGAGTCCGTAGGCCCACTCGTCGACCCCCTCTCCGAGCCAGCCGGTCCGCTCGTGGGCGACGATCTCCTCGACCCCGCCGACCGCGCTCGCCACGACGGGGACGCCGGCCGCACCCGCCTCCAGGAGGCAGATCGGCGTGCCCTCACTGCGGGAGGTCAGCAGCAGCGCGTCGAGGTCGCTCATGACGGCCACCATGTTCTCCTGGGCACCGACCAGGTGCACGCGGGCCCGCACGTCCTCGCTCCCGCCCTCGACGCGTCGCGCCAGGCCCGCGAACCCCGGGCCGTCCCCGACGAACACGAGGTGCATGCGGGGGTGGCGCGCGGCGAGGAGCTCGAAGACCTCCAGCGCCAGCTGCGGCTGCTTCACCGGCACGAGGCGGCCGACCACCCCGACCAGCAGGTCCTCGTCGCTGGCGCCGATCATCCGCCGCAGCATGCGGGAGCGGGCACGCACCGCGAGGAGCGGCTCGGTCTGGATCCCCGGCGGGACGACGGTGATGCTCTCCTCCGGGCAGACCCCGAGGCGCACGAGGTCGTCGGCCGTGGCGTGAGCCACCGTGAGGATGCGGGCCGTGTGGCGCGCCAGGCGCTGCTCGACCTGGACCAGGGCGCGCGACACCCGCTCGGGGAAGTACCCCTCGAGCACGTGGCCGTGGAAGGTGTGGACGGCGGGGACCCCGCAGCGGCGAGCTGCCAGGCGGCCGAGCGTGCCGGCCTTCGAGGCGTGGGTGTGGACGAGGTCGGGCTGGAAGGCTCGGAGCTCCCGCCGGAGGGCCATCCCCGACCGCAGGTCGCCGAGGGGCGACACTCTGCGTCGGAGGCCTGGGATCGAGACGACCTCGAGGCCGAGGCGCTGGAACAGGGGGCGCAGGTCCCCCTCTCCAGGCTCGGGATCGCCCGCCAGGACCCGGAGCGAGTGGCCTCGGCGAACCAGCTCGAGGTCGGAGGCGAGCACCTGGCGACTCGGCCCTCCCAGCGCGAGGCGCGTCAGGACGCGTGCGATCCTCAAGTCGACCTCCCGTCGAGCAGGGGACGGATTCGCGTGGGAGCGGCGACGGCCATGGAGGAGAGGGGACGAACCGGCCTCCCCACTTCTTCCCGGGGCGCGCCGCCCGCGCGATCCTAGCGACCGGGAACCGGGGACCCCAGACGCCTCCCCCCGACCGGCCCCTAGCCGAACAGGCTCAGGTGATAGAGGTTCAGGAGCGTGTACGACCCGGCTGCGATCCACAGCCCGACGCGAGCCAGGGAGAAGTTCTTGTGGACCGCGAGCACCAGCAGGGCGGCGGTCATGAGGAGCGCCTTGAGGGCGACGAACCCCAGTCGCCCCGTCTGCAGGAGGGAGTCCGCCACGGGGTTGAGCTCGATGCCACCGGACTGCAGGTGGACGAGGGTGAACACGCTGTCGCCCGCGTTCATGAGCGCGGTCCAGCCGATGGCGAGGACCACGCCGAACCCGTAGCGATCGACGAAGGAGCCCTCCCGCTCTTCGGCCCTGCGGACGCTGCCGCGCCGTCCACCGAGGAGCGCGTAGCGCGAGAGCCGCGGGGTCGGCTGGGTCCTCCGGTCCGGCCCACGCCGCGGCACCTCCTCCGGAGCGGAGGGGTCGGGGTGCGGAGCGATGGACTGCACAGGAGCACCATCGGCGCACTCAGGGCCCTTCTTGCGCCTGACCGGGGGGCTCGGTGGGCTCTCCCGATCTGGGACGGTCCGGCACCGGCGTCCGCTCCGGCTCGCGGGCACCACCCGCCGTGAGCTCGTCCACGACGGCCGTGGCGTACGAGCCGGGCGGGAGGTCGAAGCAGAGGCGGACGGTGTCGCCCTCGACGCTCAGGCTGGCCGCCCCGAGGCGAGCCCGGAGCGCCCGACGCGCCCCCCAGCCCCGCAGCGCTGGGGCGTCAGGGGGCACGCCCTCCGTCGCGAGCACGGCGGCCTCGAGCTCTCCCTGCGCGCCCTCGGCCGCCCGGCACCGCGGCCCGGGGAGCGGCCCGGTGGCGCTGATCTCACCCCGCGCCGCCGGGCCGCTCCCCGGGCCGCGGTGCCGTCCTCCACCAGGAAGAGCCCGCCGCTGTCGTGTCGCTGGGCCAGGTCGCCCTCGACCACGGTCCCGACCCCACCCGGCCAGCTCCGGCGCTCCTCCAGGACCTGGTTGAAGACCGACGCCTGCCAGGCGGAGACGAGCAGCCGACGCAGCCCGGCGGCCGGCCGCCGATGCCCGCGGGCTCGCGCCGCCTCCCGGAAGGCTGCCTCGTCCCCTTGGGCCAGCAGGCGGCCGAGCTCCGCGTTGTCCCCGTGGCGCCCGAAGCGCTGGTCCATGAAGCGATTGGCCACGCCGGTGGCGACGAGCTCCTCCCAGCGAGCTGCCAGCCTCTCCTCGTGTGCGGGCGCGACCCCGCGCAGGGCGAGGTCGAAGCGATTGCCCGCGAGGTGCCCGAGCCGGAGCTTGTGCGGATGGCGGATCGCCTCCAGGACCCGGAGCCCCGGGACCTCCACCGCGAGCGCCGCGGCCGGCTCGACCCCTGGCAGCGAGAGCCGCTGCCGGGTCACCGCGGGCGCGTCCTTGAGTCCCGCGTGCCCGATGTCGCGCACGGGAACACCCAGGCGCTCGGAGAGGTGCCGCTTCGCGCGGCCCGTGTCGATGCCGCGCTTCTCGATGGTGACGAAGAGGTGCTCGCCCTCGCCGGCGGCCGGGTAGAGGGGCAGCTCCTCCACCACGAAGTCCTCGGGGCTCTCCCGGAGGACGCACGGCACGCGCCCTGCGTCAGGCGAACCACTCACGGACGACCCGTCCCTCATCGGTGGGCCCGATCAGGCGCTGGTCGAGGCCCTGGTACGGATAGCTGGTCTCGTACGGATCGAGGCCCATCGCCCAGAGCAGGGTCGCCTGCAGGTCCCGGACGCTGACCGGGTCCTCGACGATGGCGTACCCGAGGTCGTCGGTCGCACCGTGGACGCTGCCCGCGCGGACCCCAGCCCCGGCCATCCACATGCTGAAGGCCGCCCCGTGGTGGTCGCGACCCAGGTAGGTGGAGCCGCCCCGGGCCTCGTTCATCGGGGTCCGGCCGAACTCGCCACCCCAGACCACGAGGGTGTCCTCGAGCAGGCCCCGCCGGTGCAGGTCCCGAACGAGCGCCGCGATCGGGCGGTCCACCTGGCGGCACTTGGCCGGGAACTGATGCAGCAGGTCATCCCCCCGGGAGGTGCCGTGGATGTCCCAGCCCCAGTCGAAGAGCTGGACCCAGCGGACCCCCGCCTCCACGAGGCGCCGAGCGAGCAGGCAGTTGTTGGCGAAGGAGGAGCCGCCGGGCTCGGCGCCGTACTCCTCCAGGACCGCACGCGGCTCGCTGGCGAGGTCGCTGACCTCGGGCACGGAGGCCTGCATCCGCCAGGCGAGCTCGTACTGCTCGATGCGCGCGGCCACCTCGGGGTCGCCCGTGCGCGCGGCGGTCCTCCGGTTGAGGTCGCCGAGCGCGTCGAGCGCGGCGCGCCGCGAGGCCGCAGGCAGTCCCGGCGGGTTGTCCGCGTACAGGATGGGCGCGCCCTGGCTGCGCAGCCGCACGCCCTGGTGCTGGCTCGGCAGGTAGCCCGCGCCCCAGGTGCTCTTGCCGCCGGTCGGGTCGCTCCCGCCCGACCCGAGCACGCAGTACGTGGGCAGGTCCCGGTTGAGGGTCCCGAGTCCGTAGCTCGCCCAGGCCCCGAAGGACGCCGCCCCCGGCTGCGCGTTGCCGGTGAACATCATCAGGTCCGCCGGGGCGTGGTTGAACTGGTCCGTGTGCATCGAGCGCACGAGGAGCGTGTGCTCGGCGATCGAGGCGAAGTGCGGGAGGTGCTCGCTGACCTCCCACCCGGTGCTGGGCACCGTGTAGGTCCGCCACGGCGACCCGAGCAGGATCGGGCGCCCCTTGATGAACGCCAGGCGCTTGCCGGCGATGAACTCCTCGGGGCACAGCGTCCCGTGCAGCCGCGCGAGCTCGGGCTTCGGATCGAAGGTGTCCAGCTGGGGCGGAGCCCCCGACATCTGCAGCCAGATCACCCGGCGCGCCCGCGCGGCGGGCGAGGGTGCCGAGAGCCCGCGGGCCTGCGCACCGAGCTCGCCGAGGGCGAGCGCGCCGAGCCCCGCGCCCGCACGGTTGAGGAAGCTGCGACGCGACAGGGCGGGAGCC
>WTJQ01000420.1 GCA_011524785.1 Planctomycetota bacterium
CGCCTTCGACGAGGCCTTCTGAGCCCGCGGCTCCCCGGGGAGCCCTTCCGGAGCCCGCCGCGCCCCTCGCGCGGCGGGCTCCGTCCGTTCCGGGGCAGGGCGACCGCGCCTTGCGGATCGACGCGAGGCCAGCGGACAATGGCCGCGTCATGCAACGCCCGTCGCACACCACGCTCCTCGACCGCTGCCTCCGCCAGCTCGCTGCCCCCGCGCTGGTCGCCTGTGCCGCAGCTGCCGGCTGCTGCACCCCAGCGCCCGACTTCCCTTCGGACGTGACCACCGCGGAGACCGGCGCGGCCGCGGGCCGTGCGCAGGCGGGCCGGATCGTGAACATGGGCCAGCCGACTGCCGAGGAGCTCGCCGCCTTCGCCGCTGAGGGCTACGGGCTCGTCCTCGACATGCGCACCGCGGGTGAGGACCGCGGCTTCGACGAGGCGGCCACCGCCGCCGAGCTGGGCATGGAGTACCAGAACCTCGGCTTCCGCGAGCCGGACACCCTCACCGACGACCTGCTCGCCCAGTTCATCGAGAGCGTCGGGTCCACCGACGGCCCCGTCCTCCTGCACTGCAAGAGCGGCAACCGCAGCGCAGGCACGTGGCTCGCCTGGCGCGTGCTCGGCGAGGGCGTCGACTTCGAGACGGCCCTGCCCGAGGCCAAGGCCATGGGCCTGCGCAACGAGGCCTACGCCCAGCGAGTGCGCGAGTTCATCGCCTCCCGCTGAGGGGCGAGAGAACGGCGCTCAACCGCGCGGCGCGACGGCCTCGCACGTCGCGCCCATGGCCTCGGCCATGGTGGCGATCCGGTGCAGGGTCGCCGCCCCCGTCTCCACCTCGCTCGAGGGACACCAGACGATGAACAGGCAGTCCGTCGAGTCCTCGGCGGTCTTGGTGCGCTGGGCGTCCTTGACGGCGTTGGCGCAGGGGCCCTCGGCGTCGAAGAGGCACAGCAGCCCCTTCAGGTCGATCTCCTGGCCCGAGGCGTTGAAGACGTAGGACGCGCCCTCGGCTGCACACGCCGTCCGCAGCGCGGTCCCGGCCGTACGACCCAGGTCCACGACGCTGATGGGCAGGCCGCTCTCGGCGCTGGCGAGGTTCCCGAGGTCCACCGCGGGGTTGATGCGGGGGAGGGCCCCCTCCCCCACGACCCGCGCCAGGTACTCACTCGACGGCTTGCCGCGCCCGGAGGGCTTGTAGCCCCCGTGCCGCAGCATCTTGCGCACCAAGCCACGCCGCTCCTCGTTCGCCGAGGCCACGGCGCCCTCGAGTCCGGCCTCGAGGTCTGCATGCCGCTCGAGCTGCCCAAGCGGCTCCGGGAACACGCAGCGCACCGCGTGCGCGACGAAGAGCGGGTGCTCCTCGCAGTCGAGGGTCACCACGGAGCGTCCTCCAGCACGCCGCACCCGCAGGCCGTGCCGAGACCGGGTCGAGCCGACCCGATGGGCGGCCCCGGAGGCGCCTCGGGCGCGCTCTCCTGCTCGGTCGCGGTCGCAGCGGGACGCGCGAGGAAGCGGCCGATGCGCCGGAGGAGGGCAGGGTGCTCGTTGCTCGCCCCAATGCTCCGCGTGAAGTCCACGAGCGCCCCCTCGGCGATGGCACGCACCGCCGCGCTGGAGGACGGCCGGGCGGCGAGGAGCTCCAGCCGGGCGATCAGGCGCTCGAGCACCGCCCGGGCGACGGGGTCCTGCCCGCTGGGGATCGCGAGGGCGATCTCGAGGATCACCTCGTCCAGGGTCAGCTGACCCGGGTCGAGGGCCGCCTGCGCCGCGAGACGCTCAGCCCGCTGCGGGTGCAGCAGAGCGGCCAGGGCGAGGTCCGCGGTCGTCTCGGCCACGGCCACGGGGTCGAAGCCCGTGCCGACGCGCCCCTCGAAGAGCTCCCTCCGCGGCCCGACGCCCGGGGCCGCGGGGACGAGCCAGGGCAGGGCCTGCACGGGGACGGTGATCTCCTGGCGGCTCAGGGCCTGGGCCACGGCGCCCAGTGCCAGGCGCTGGGTCGCCGCCGGCACCGGGGCGACGCCCTGGGCTCCGGGCCCGCGCAGCTCGTGCGCGTACTCGAGGCCGCCGATGAGCTTGGCCGCGGCTTCGAGCTGGTAGCGGTGGTGCAGGTGAACGGGCACATACACCTGGGTCAGCTTCGAGAGCGGCTCGCCCTCGGCCAGCCGGTCCGGACCGAAGGCCATCAGGGCCTGACGGCGCACGAGGAGCAGGTCCTCCAACGCGCGCACCGGGTCGTCGCCGTTGTCCCAGAGGGACGCGCTGGCCAGGGCCGTCCCGAGCCCGCGCGCGTCCTGGTCGGTCGCCCACGGCAGGGTGCTTCCATCCAGCGCCGCGGCGCGCCCCTCCTCGGCCCCGTACAGCCAGCGCACGGCCTGGAGGTCCCAGGCGCCCATCCCGACCGCGTAGGCCTTCGAGACGTCCGGGCCGCCTCCCGCCCGGTGGGTGATCCACGGCGCGGGGTAGTCCATCACGGACGCGCGCCCGGCGCTGGAGGCGGCGAAGTTGTGGGCGAAGCCGAGGGTGTGGCCGACCTCGTGGGCCGCGAGCTGGCGCAGGCGCGCGAGGGCCAGCTGGACGGGATCCTCGGGCCCGCCGGAGCCCGTGCCCGCGGCGCCGAGGATGCCCTCGAAGAGCATGATGTCCTGCCGCACGCGCAGGGACCCGAGCAGGACGTGCCCCTTCACGATCTCGCCCGTGCGCGGGTCCACGATCGAGTTGCCGTAGGACCAGCCGCGGGTCTGGCGGTGGACCCACTCGATCACGTTGAAGCGCGCGTCGAGGGGATGGACGCCCTCGGGCAGCACCTCGACCCGATACGCGCCAGGCAGCCCCGCGGCCTCGAAGGCCTCGGCCCACCAGCGCGCGCCGTCCAGCAGCGCCGAGCGGATCGGCTCGGGCGTCGCGGGGTCGAGGTGGTAGACGATGGGCTCGACGACGCGGCCGTCGTCGCCGACTTGGAGGCGGTGCCGCGTCGCCAGGTGCTGCTGCAGGGGCTGCCCGAGCGGGCTCGAGTAGTCCGCGTAGGAGACCTGGAAGCTCCCCCCGCGCGGATCGAACGCGAGCGGCTGGTAGCCCGCCTCGGGGAGACGCAGCAGGGAGTGGTGCTGCACGAGCACCACGGCCTCCGGCGTCGCCGCCGTGCCGCGCACCTCGCCCCCGGGGGCGTCGCTGCGCAGGACGAGGCGCGCCTCGAGCTCGAGGTTGTCGGGGAAGGCGTGGCACTGAGCCGGCAGCACGGTGGACGCCTCGTCGTCGAGGCGGAAGCTCCCCTGCCCGCTGCGCTTGAGGGTGGCGATGGAGCCGTGGGCGTCACGCGCGAGGAAGCCGGTCAGCTCGACCAGGATCCGGCCGTCCTCCTCAGCGGCCACGGGAGTCGTGTGCAGCAGACCCCGGGCGAAGGACTCCCCCACGGCCGCGGCCTCGGCCGCCGACCCCGTGGCGCGGAAGGCGAGGTTCGGGACCTCGAAGTGGACCTGCCCCCCGATCCGCCGCAGTTGCAGCACCACCGCCCCGCCGGGCTGTCCCCGGTCCAGGCCCACGGGGTTCGAGCCGAGGCCCGAGGCCAGGCCCTCCACGTAGAGACACTCCGCGAGGATCCCCTCGGGCCCAGAGGCCGGGAGCTCGACCCAGACCTTGGCGCGCGCCGCGTCGATCGCGGTGGGGAAGAGGCCCGGCTCGAGCGCCGCGCCCTCGAGGATCTCCGCGAAGGTCCCTTCCGAGCCCTGATCAGCGGGCGCGATCGAACCTGGCCCGGCCGGAGCCGTGCAGGCGGTCGCGAGGAGGAAGCAGAGGGCCGGGTGCAGGAAGGAGGCGCGCATGGAGGGTCCTCGCGGACGCCTGAGCCCGTTCCTCGAGCCCGGCCACCCGCGTTGGAGCGCCACCCTAGCGACCTCGCGCCCCCGAACCGCGCGTTCACGAGCCGCGATCAGCGTCCCACGGAGACCAGCCGAGGCCCTACAGGATCCCCGGCCGGCAGCGCCGCGCACGAAGCCTCATCGAGGCCTCGCGGGCACGTCTCTCTCCCTTCAGGAGCACAAGCGCAAGAACGCGCTCGGGCGTGGGCGTTGACCGGCGGATTCCCGCTCCAGCGGGTTTCGATCCCTCAACCCCCGCCGTCCCGGAGGCGCAGGAGCAGGAGGTCGCCCTGGGCACCCTCGCGGCGCCAGAGCAGCTCGTAGGGCGCGGGGATCTCTCCCGCCGTCAGGGCCTCGAGCGCGCTCCCCGGGATCGCCGGCTCGCCATCGAGCGGGATCCCCGCCATCCAGCGCGCCGCCGGGGTGTGGAGGAGGAGGCGCTCATCGAGCAGCAGGTACCGGCACTCCAGGTCCTGACGCTGGTGCTCGACCCACTCCTCGAGCGAGCCGCGGTAGAGGATCATCCACGAGCGCATCACCCGCTCCCGGGTCGCCGCGCTCTCCCACTTCGGGGAGAGCGGAACCGGATGCTTGAGCCGCGCGAGCAGCAGCGGACCCAGCATGAAGTCGGCGGCGATCGGCTCGAAGCGCGGAACGCGCTCCTCGACGGCCTCGATCAGGGCCACGCGCGCGCGCGCTCCCTCCAGGTCGAGCCAGCCGGTGGGGTGCGCGCGCGCCTGACGCTCGCTCATCCACCCCTGCGTGAGAGCCAGAGCAAGCAGCGCTCCCCATCGAAGCATCGCTCTGCCCTGCGTGGCCCACCGGGACACCAGGACCGGCAGGAGCACGCACAGCAAGAGCCCCGGCAGGACCGTGACGCGCTGCACGAGCCAGGCGGCCGGCAGGGACAGGACGAGGAACAGTCCAAGAGCCTCCACCTGCCTCTGGCCCCGGAGCGCGCCGATCGCGACGAGGGGCAGTGCAAGCAGGCCTCCCTGGAACAGGCGCCAGGCGTTGGCCGCATCGACCGTCGCGAAGGGCCCCTGCCACATCATCCGCACCGAGTCCGGCAGGCCCGAGGGGTCGGTCGGCTGGACGCCCAGGTGGCGCAGCTTGGCCCAGAGCAGCTCGGCCACATGAGCCATGTCGGCCCGGGCGGGGTTCAGCGCGGTGACGATCACGGCCACTGCGAGGAGGAGCGCAGCTCGAACCCAGGCGACCTGCGACCACCGAATGATGACACCGACTGCGATCACCAGCGCTGGAGCCAGGGCCAGCGGCCCCCCCTTCGCCAGGAGTGCAGGGACGAGCACCGTCATCGCCGCCAGCGCGAGGCTCCCCCACCAGGCAGCCGGATCCCGCGTCCGACGCCAGGCCACCACGATCGAGAGCGCCACCCCCTCGATCAGGAGGAACACCCCCATCCCGTGCCAGGTCGCGAGCGCCGCTCCCGCAGTGAGCCCTGCCAGGATCCATCGCTTGCGACTGGCCGACCCCAGCGCCGCGACCAGGGCCGCGAGGTGCAGCGCATAGAGCGGCACCGAGAGGTCCTCACGGACCAGGATGAACCCCACGGTCCGATGAGTGACGGGGAGGGCCACATGCAACGCGGCCGCGAACAGGGCGGCCCAGGGGCTCCTCGTCAGGCACCACGCTGCGAGCGCCAGACCGATCCCGGCCGCCGCCGCCAGCGCGCTGCAAACCCACACCGAGAGCACGTGCAGCGGAACCGCGCCACCCGTCGCGCGATCGGCCGCGAACAGGATCCACTCCAGACCCACCGTGTAGGTCGAGGCCACCTCGACGGAGTTCGGGGACTCGACCCAGCCATCCGCCTCCGGCAGCGGCCCTCCACTCTCCAGGACCCCGCTGACGAGGCGTGCGAGGACCGCTGGATCGCTCTGGAGGACCGAGGCTGGCTCGCCCGCGTCGAAGGCTGGTCGATCGAGCGCGCGGTCTGCTCGCAGGGAGGCGTCCAGACCCACGAGGGCGAGGATGAGTGCCCAGGGGAGGAACCCAGAGAGCACGGAGACGCGGCGCGAGTCCTCCACTGCGTGCAGCCTCCCGGCTCGGCCCTTCCAGGTCAACGCAGGACCCTGGCGGAAGGGAAGCGTCGACCGTACAAACGGGTCGCACCCGCATGCCGTCGACGCTCCAGACCTCCGCCGCCCCGCACCTGCTTGGCCAGGGCCTTGCCGCGCGCGTCTACCTGACCGCAGGTCCTAGGGGCCCGATCGCCCGCAAGGTCTTCGACTCGTCGCCCCTGGTGCGGCTGATTCAGTACGCGTT
>WTJQ01000394.1 GCA_011524785.1 Planctomycetota bacterium
GCCTCTTCCTGGCCACCGTCGAGACCCCCGACGGACCCGTCGGCTTCGTGGCCTCATTCGTCCAGCAGGTCGGCTTCGAGCCGCCCACGGTGGCCCTAGCCGTGGGCAAGGCGCGGGGGCCGCTGGAGGCTCTGCGGGCCCGAGGGCGCTTCGCGCTGAGCGTCCTCGACAAGCCGTCGAGCGGCATCATGGGGGGCTTCTTCAAGCCGGTGGCCGAGGGAGAGTCCCCCTTCGACGGGCACGCCCTGCACTCCACAAGAGCAGGCTCCACGGTCTTCGCGGACGCCCTGGCGTGGCTCGACTGCGAGGTCACCGGGGAACACGAGACCGGCGACCACGTGGTGGTCTTCGGCACCGTGACCGAGGGCTCGCTCCAGCGCGAGGGTGACCCCTCGGTCCACCTCCGCTCGAACGGACTGGGCTACTGATCCGGGTCGCCCCGAGGACCAGGGCCTCGACCGGGGGGCTCAGTCGCTGGGCCCTGCCAGGCGCTGCGTGAGCTCGGCCCCCAGGAGGGCGCGCCACGGGGTCGGCAGCAGCCAGAGGCCGTCCATGGCGACGGGCAGGTCGTCCCGATCGAGAGCGTCGAGCACGCGGGACACGTGGCGCGCCTCGCGGAGGCCGCGCAGGGACGCGAGCGCCACCCACTGGCGTGCCTCCTCCCCCGCGCCCGCCTCGGCGGCGACGAGGGCTCGCCCGAGCTGCTCCTCGGCCGAGGCCTTGGACGCCGTGGCCGCTCGACCCACCAGGTCCGTGAGGGCCTCCTCGGGCTGCTCCAGGCGCTCGAGGCGCCGCTCGGCGGCGGCGTAGTCCCCCAGGGCAAGGGCGGCCCAGGTTCGGTCCACCGGCAGGGCGCGAACCAGCAGGGCCAGCTGGAGCAGCGCGAGCACGGCGAAGGCTGCGTAGCCAGCATGGCCGATCCGGCGCAGGCGGTCCTCGAAGCGCCGGGCCCAGCCCTCGTCCGACTGGGCACGGACCAGGAACGCCGCGCGCCGGCCGGTGCCGAAGTGGCGCCAGCTCCCGATGTCGCGGAGGTTCCCGCCGACCTTCTCCAGCGCCATCACCAGCGGGCGCCCGCTGCCGATCGTCCGCATGGCGAAGAGATCGGCCTGCAGCTCGAAGCGACGGGAGAGCCAGCCGAAGGCCAGGAGCCAGGCACCGAAGACGCCAGCGAAGACGACCAGGTCGGCGCCCGGGAAGGCGCCAGCTGCCGCACTCGCGAGGAGGTGTCCCGCGAGCAGGAAGGCCAGGGCCCAGGAGAGGAAGGTCGGGACGTGGTTGCAGCGCGAGTGGCCGACCTCGTGAGCGAAGACGGAGGCGAGCTCCTCGGGCTCCAGCTGCGCGACGAGGCTGTCGGAGAGCAGCACCTCGCGCCGGGACGGCAGCAGACCGACGATCGCGGCGTTGGCGACGAGGTTGCCCGTCTCCCAGATGCGCACGCGGCGGGCACGGAAGCCAGCGCGCTCGGAGACGCGATCGAAGAGCGTCTGGAGCTCCGGATCGCGGAGGGTGTGGGTGCGCCACGAGACCGTCAGGAGCGCGGGCAGCTGCACCATCAGGCCAACCAGCAGGACGCAGAGGAACGCGGCCCCGGCCAGCTGCACCTGCTCCACGTGGACGCGGAGCCACGGCACGGACCCGACCAGCAGGGCCAGCCCGAGGAAGAGCCCCGGCGGCACGAGCGAGGTCGCGAACATGCGCAGCTGGAAGGCACGCCAGCGCCGCCGCTCCACGCCCGCGGGCCAGGCGCTGCGCGACTGGGCGTCGATCGACAGCGCCTCGTAGGCCACGAACGGCAGCAGCGCCCAGGCGAGGGCAGGCTCGGGCCATCCCTCGAGGTCGAGGGCCGCGCCGGTCGAGGCGCGCAGCCAGCTCAGCCAGCCGCAGCCCAGCAGGAGGACGCCGAAGACCAGGGGCCCCGAGAACCGGCCGATGGTCGCCATCACGAGACCAGCGCGAAAGGCGCCGCGCCCCGCGAGGTTGCGGCCCGAGAGCACGATGAGGTGCGGCAGGGGCAGCAGCAGCAGCGCGGCCCAGGGAGCCACCGGTCCCCAGGTCAGCCCAGCCTCGGCCAGCGTGACCAGCAGGGCTGCGAGGAGGAGCTGCGGGAGGTGCGCCATCGAGGACGGGGCATCCTACCGCTGCGGCTCCGCGGACTCCGCCCCGACCTCAGCCGCTCAGGCGAGCACGGACCTTGTCCGTGTTCTTGAAGTGCAGCTTGGCGACCTGCGCGAGGCGCGCCTCGCCGTGGTGCGCGAGGAACCGCTCGCCCGCATCGTCGGTCGGCGGACCCGCCCCCTTGTGGAGCTCGATGTCGTAGCGCTCGCTCAGCTCCATGATCGCCAGCAGGTACTCGGCGTTCGCGAGGATGGACGCGGCGGCCACGGCGAGCTCGTCCTCGACGTCCGTGCGCTCGTCGACGCGGAGGTCGGTGTCGCCGAGGGCCTCCTTGACGGGGTTGCCGCGCACGAACTGATCGACCAGCACCTTGTCCCCCTCCTGCGCGACCGTGCGGATGGCCTGCGTATGGAGGGAAGTCAGGAACTCATTGACGCCCTCGAAGTCGGGGAAGCGCTTGTTGTACTCGGGCGGATCGATCCGCAGGACGTCGTGGGGCAGGCGCTCGCGGAGGATGGCAGCGAGTCGCAGGGTCCGGGTGTCGGAGAGGTCCTTGACGGCCTTGAGGTTGAACTCCGCCAGCTCGGCGGCCTGCTCCGGATCCATGCGGACGGCGGCCACCACGAGGGGCCCGAACCAGTCGCCACTCCCGGCCTCGTCCGAGCCGACCATCGGTTCCTTGAGGCTGACCTCGCCCACGACGGGGCGCAGGGGCCTGGGCGGAGCCGGCGCGGGCTCCTCCGTGAAGCGCACGAGGAAGCGCTCGGGCTCGGAGCCCTGGACGACGAGCTTGCCGGAATCGTAGAGAGTCGCGACGACCCCCTCCCCCTTGACGCTCCACTGTGCGTGGGGCGCTGTGCGCCACTCGAAGGTCGCCTCTTGGCGATCCTCCTTCTCCTTGAGCTTCGCCTGGAGGGTCTCCCGGCGCTCAGGGGGCACTTTGACGACGACTGTCCGCTGCGGCATGACCGATGAGAGTAGCGTCCCCAACCTTCACGGGGATAGGCTCCTGACGGGGTTCTCATGGGCCGATTCGACTCTGGCATCACCCCAGAAGACCTCCAGAAGAGGTCCCCGAGGCCGTTCGAGAGCCCCTGGGGGGCGATCGCGCTCCTGACGACCCCCAACGGGCCGGCCTGCATCCAGGCCTTCTGCCCGCACATGGAGGGCCCGCTCGCCGAGGGGACGGTCGCCGGGGGCGAGATCGTCTGCCCCTGGCACCTATGGTCCTTCTCATTGGACGATGGATCCCATTTGGGGCCCACTCAGGAACCCTCCTGCTCAATCGAGGTCTTCGCGGTCGAGCTGGGGCCGGAGGGCACCTTCCTCGTCGAGCCCAGGTGACCCGACCAGCCAGGGCTTCGAGTCCAGCCGTCTCGCGGGCTGGCAGCGGGCCTCGAGACGCCAGGACGAGCCCAGGAGCGCACTCCAGGGCCGGTTCGCCTGGGCGCTTGGTCTCGCGGCCGGGACGGGTGAAGGACCTGCCCGGTAGACTCCGCCGAGACCGCAGCGCGCTCCCGCGCCTCGCACCCCGTCCCCCCCAGCCCCGCATCCCGTGAGCGCCCTCCCGAGCATCCTCGAAGCCATCGGCCACACGCCCCTCGTCAAGCTCCAGCGCCTGGGGGCCGAGACCGGCTGCACGTTCTTCGCCAAGTGCGAGTTCATGAACGCGGGAGGCTCGGTCAAGGACCGCATCGGGCGCCGGATGGTCGAGGAGGCCGAGCGCTCGGGGCGCATCAAGCCGGGCGACACGCTGATCGAGCCGACCAGCGGCAACACCGGCATCGGCATGGCCCTCGCCGCCGCGGTGAAGGGCTACCGGATGATCATCACGATGCCCGAGAAGATGAGCCGCGAGAAGCAGGTCGTCCTCGAGGCGCTAGGAGCGGAGATCATCCGGACCCCGACCGAGGCCGCCTGGGACGCTCCCGAGAGCCACATCGGCGTCGCCAAGCAGCTGCAGTCGATCCTCCCGAACGCGCACATCCTCGACCAGTACTCCAACCCCGACAACCCGGACGCGCACTACCACGGGACCGCGGTCGAGATCCTCGAGCAGACCGGCGGCGAGTTCGACTACCTCGTCGCGGGCGCCGGCACCGGCGGGACCCTCTCGGGCATCGCGCGGCGCCTCCGCGAGGAGGCCCCGCACGTGAAGATCATCGGGGTCGATCCCGTGGGCTCCATCCTCGCCGGCCCCGGCCCGGTCGGCTCCTACAAGGTCGAGGGCATCGGCTACGACTTCATCCCGGACGTGCTCGACCGCGGCCTGGTCGACGAGTGGGTCAAGTCGGAGGACGCCCCGTCCTTCCAGACGGCGCGGAAGCTCATCCGTCAGGAGGGATTGCTGTGCGGCGGATCGTGCGGAACGGCCATGTGGGCCGCCCTGCAGGTCGCCAAGCGCGAGGGCCCGGGCAAGCGCTTCGTGGTCATCCTCCCGGACTCCGTGCGGAACTACATGACGAAGTTCGTGGACGACCGCTGGATGCGGGAGAGCGGCTTCGACGACACCAGCTGGGAGACGGGCTCGATCGGCGAGGTGCTCCGGCGCCTGCCTCGACGCGAGGTCCTCGTGGCGCAGACCGCCGAGCCCGTGCGCGACGCCGTGGCGCGGATGAAGGACAACGGGGTCAGCCAGCTGCCCGTGCTCGAGAACGACAAGGTCGTGGGCATCGTGACCGAGTCGGACGTCCTCGGCCGGATGCTCGAGGGCACCGCCTCGATGGACAACACCGTGGCGGAGGTGATGGTCCGGAAGGTCGAGACCGTCCACGCGCACGAGGACGCAACGGTGTTACTGGAGCTGTTCAGCAGCAACTCGGTCGGGATCGTCGTCGAGGGCGATGACCGCCTGGTGGGGATCCTCACCAAGATGGACCTCGTCGACCACCTCACGCAGCACATCGCTGCGAGCTGAGGCCAGCCACTCCGCCCCTCAAGCCAGGTGGGTCACGAGGTGACCGACCGTGGCGGCCAGGACGCGCTCCAGATCGGGCCCCACCTCGGTGAGGGGGTGTGCGGCTCCGAAGGTGTGGCCTGCGCCCTCCAGGAGCAGGGTCTCCGCGGCCGGGCACGCCGCCGCGAGCCGCTCCAGGCCCGAGGGGGCGACCGCCTCGTCGCTGCTCCCGTGGATGAAGAGCGCTGGGGCCTCGAGCGTCGCCGCGGCGGCGAGCACGTCGAGACGCTCACGGTTGGCCTCCACGTCCTCGAGCATCGCGCGCCCCATCCGCATGACCTGCCCCGTCCGCAGGTTGGGGATGTCGAGGTAGCCGTCCCGGCGCCACCGCTCCACGGCGTCCTCCCCGAAGCGCTCCACCGTGTCGATCGCGGCCCAGGTGACCAGGGCCTGCACGGGATGCCGAGCCGCATGCAGGATCCCGACCCCGCCCCCGCGGCTGTGGCCCACGAGGCCGATCGCGTCCTTCCGCACGGGCCCGAGGCGGCCTTCGAGGACGTGCTGGTGCACGCGCTCGACCTCCTCGAGCTGCCGCGTGAAGGTGTCCCGCTCGAACGAGGCGAGGTCGCTGAAGTCGACGCCGTCGGCCCCGACCCCGCTCCCGGCGGCGTTGAAGGACACGGCGAGGAAGCCGGACTCGGCGAGGCCGCGCTGGAAGAGCGGGAAGAAGCCCCAGTCCATGAAGCCCTTGAACCCGTGCAGGATCAGCACCGCCGGGAGCGGGCGCTTCTGCGGCCCGCCCGGGCGCATGGCGCGCCCGCGGACGACGCGCTCCGACTCATCGGGCCAGGTCAGCTCGAAGGTCTGCTGATGAACGCTCATCGCACGCGGCCCCCTTGCGGGTCACGCGGCAGCAGGGACCGCTCGCCCGGCCCCTGACCCAGGTAGGGCAGGAAGCGCAAGGAGGCACCTGCCTCCCACTCCCCGCCAGCCTCGAGGTCGATGAGGCCGTCCCCATGGGCGGCCGCGTACAGGTCCCCGCTGCCGTTCCATGCGATGGGGTGCAGCCCATCCGCCTCCAGGTGCGCGGGGAGGAAGAGGCGCCGCTTCCCACGA
>WTJQ01000617.1 GCA_011524785.1 Planctomycetota bacterium
CGCTGCGACCCCCGCGCCTAAGTTCGCTCCGCCAGCCGTCCGTGGCCACCCCCTCTAGGCGGCGTGCGAGCCGCTCGCCGACGTCGCCGCCGACCACCACGACCTCGCCGCTCGCCCCGGCCTCGACCCGGCCCGGATGCCGCGGCGCCACCCAGGCACGCAGCGTTTCCCAATGCGCACGCGCATCCACGACCGCCTCTAGCACGGCGGCCTCTCCCCGGTCGCCGCGCACCGCGAGCCACACGCGGCCGGTTCGGTCCACGCCCACGCGATCGAACGTGGCGCCATCGAACTCGAGGTCCGCCTCGAGCAGCTCGAGCGCAGGCAGCGCCCGGGCCAGGGCCGCCACGAGGCGCGCGTCGTCGAGGCGCGCCGAGGGGTCTGAGGAGGACGAGGGCATCAGGCTCAGCGGCCGCTCCCGGCGACGGTCCTGGAGGCGAAGCGCTCGCGGGCGAGCAGGGTCAGGGCGATGGCCAGGGCGTCCGAGGCGTCGAGGGGGCGCGGCGCCTCCTCGAGCGCGAGGCTGTGGGCTACCATTCGGGCGACCTGCCCCTTGTCGGCCTGGCCGTTCCCGACGAGCGCCTTCTTCACCTCGGCGGGAGTGATCTCGTGCACCTCCGGGCAGGCACTCGCGGCGGCCGCGAGCGCGACCCCGCGCCCCTCGCCGATGCGTAGGGCGGTGGCGGGGTTGCGCCCGCTGAAGCCGCTCTCGACCGCCACGGACGCGGGTCGAAGCCCACGGAGGAGGTCGTCCAGCTCCTCGCGCAGCCAGGCGAGGCGCGCGGGCACGCTCACGCCCCGGGGGGCGCGCAGCGCACCAGCCGCCAGCAGGACGGGCCCCTCCCGCCGATCGACCACGGCGCCGTAGCCGACGACCTGCGTGCCCGGATCGATCCCCAGCACGATCCGCTGGCCGTGGTCGGCCGGCAGCTCGGGCAGGAGGTCTCGCACGCGGGGGCTTGGACGCGCCATGGCCCTCAACCTACGCTCCCCGTGGACGAGATCCCAATGACCAGCCCCGCCAGCCCGCCCCGCTTCCACGCCGTCGTCGTCGCGGCCGGACGCTCGACCCGCCTGGGCGGCGAGGTGCGCAAGAGCTGGCTGGAGCTCGCCGGTCGCCCGGTCCTCGGGCACACGCTGGGTGCGTTCGCGGCCGCGCCGGGGATCGCCGCGGTCGTGGTGGTCGCCCCGGCGGAGGACCACGAGGCGGTCGGCCGCCTGGCGGCCGAGCTGGGCCTGCCCTGCACGTGCACCGAGGGAGGGGCCACGCGCGCTGACTCCGTGCGCGCGGGCCTGCTGGCCCTGGGTGAGCAGGCCGACCTGGTCCTCGTCCACGACGCTGCCCGCCCGCTCGTCCTGGCCGAGGACATCGGCCGCGTGGCCGCGGCCGCGGCCCGGGACGGCGCCGCCCTGCTGGCCAGCCCGGTCCGGGACAGCCTGCACCGCGCCGAGGGCGAGCGCGTGGTCGCCCCCGTCCCGCGCGAGGACCTGTGGGCAGCGGAGACCCCGCAGGCCGCCGGGCGGGCCACGCTCCTGGCGGCGATGGAGGCCTGCCGCGCGCGCGGCGAGTCCCCCACCGACGAGGTGACCGCGCTCCAAGGGGCGGGCTCGCCGGTCACCCTCGTGCGCTCGACCGAACCGAACCCCAAGCTCACCTGGTCGGGGGACGTCCCCCTGCTCGAGTCCCTCCTCCTCGCCCGCCAGACCTCATGAACCGCACCCGCGTCGGCCTCGGCTTCGACCTGCACCGCCTCGCCGAGGGTCGTCCCTGCATCCTGGGCGGCATCGAGCTCCCCCACCCGACCGGCCCGGTCGGGCACTCGGACGGCGACGCGGTCCTGCACGCCGTCGCGGATGCGGTCCTCGGAGCGGCAGGGCTCGACGACCTGGGCACTCTCTTTCCCGACACCGATCCCGACGGGGAGGGTGCCGACTCCCGTCAGCTCCTCGGGGCGTGCTGGGAGCGCGTCGTCGCCGAGGGCTGGACCCTCGGCAACCTCGACGTCGTCATCGCCACCGAGGGGCCGCGGATCGCCCCCCACCGCGCCGCCATGAGGGCCTCGATCGCGAGCCTGCTGGGCATCGACGAGACCTGCGTGAACGTGAAGGGGAAGTCGCTCGAGGGGCTCGGAGCCCTGGCCGGCGGGACCGGGGTCGCCGTGCAGGCGATCGTCCTGCTCGAGCGGGCGTCCTGAGGCGCCCGTTGCGAGGGCGAACGCCCTCCTGCGGTCCGCCGGGAGCGCCGCGGGTGGGCTGGCCTCAGGACGCAGCCGGAGCCGCGTCCTCGAGCGGCAGGTTGCCGTCCTGCTGCATGGACCAGAGCCGCGCGTAGAGGCCGCCCGCTGCCACGAGCTCGTCGTGGGACCCGAGCTCCACGAGCCTTCCCTGGTCGAGGACCGCGATGCGGTCCGCGCGCCGGATGGTCGAGAGGCGGTGCGCGATGACGAGGACCGTGTGGCCGTCCATCAGCCGCTCCAGCGCCGCCTGCACGAGCCGCTCGCTCTCGCTGTCGAGGGCGCTGGTCGCCTCGTCCAGCAGGAGCAGCGGAGCACCGCGCAGGAAAGCGCGTGCGATCGTCAAGCGCTGGCGCTGCCCGCCGGACAGCCGCGCGCCCGCATCCTCGACGTCCGTGTCGAGACCCTGGGGGAGGCTCTCGATGAACTCCCCGATGCCCGCGGCCTCGGCGGCCCCACGGACCTCCTCCTCGGAGGCCTCCGGCCGTCCGTAGCGGATGTTCTCCCCCACGCTCGTGTGGAAGAGGAACGGCACCTGCGTGACCATCGCGTACTGCCGGGTCCAGGAGTCCAGGGACAGCTCGCGCAGGTCCACGCCGTCGACCGTGACGCGCCCCTCGGTCGGATCGAGGAAGCGGGCGACGAGGTCGACCAGCGTCGACTTGCCGGAGCCCGACGGCCCGACGAGGGCCAGGGTCTCGCCCGCGCGCAGCTCCAGGTCGAGGCCCTGGAGAGCGGGCTGGTCGGCTCCCGGGTAGCGGAAGCCGACTCCCTCGAACCGCACGCCAGCGCCCAGCCCGCTGGCCTCCGTGCCGGCCTCGCTGTCGACGATGTCGAGCGGCTCGGCGAAGAGGCCCTGCAGCCGCTCGGCGGCTCCCTGGGACTCGGCGACTCGGCCCAATGCGCGGGTGGTGCGCTTGATCGAGGCGTAGCTGCGGCTGATCAGCATGAAGAACGTGAGCATCTCGCCCGCGTCCCGGCTCATGCGTCCCGACACCGCCAGCCAGCCCACGAGCAGCACGATCAGGCCGAGCCCCGCGTGGGTGTAGAGGATCGTCCACACGCCGGAGAGGGCGGTGGTCCGCGCCAGCCGCACCGCCTCGTGGATCCAGGTGCGGTTGGCCGCGGCGAAGCGCTCGAGCTCGCGCTCCTCCGCGCGATAGGCCTTCACGGTCCGGATGCCCTGCAGCAGCTGGGTCAGGACCTGCATCGAGGCACCGAGCTGGGTCTGGCTGCGCGTGCTGCGCTTCTTGACCTTGCGCAGGATGTGCCCGATCGGGATGACGAGGACGGGCGTCCCGATCAGTACGAAGAGCGTCGCCTCCGGCGCTGCGAAGAAGGCCCACAGCAGTGCCGTCCCCGCCATGAGGGGCTCCTGCACGAGGTCCTTCAGGACGATGTTCGTGACCTGCAGGGTCTGGCCCACGTCCGCGCTGATGCGGCTGAGCAGGTCGCCGAACTTGCGGCGGCCGTGGAAGCTCAGGGAGAGGCTCGCGAGGTGACGCGCGAGATCCTGGCGCAGCGCCACCACCATGGAGTGGCTGATGCGCGCGCTCATCACCATGGCGAGGTACTGGGCGCCGGCGGCCACGAGGGCCATCAGGCTGATCACGAGGGCCACGACCCCCAGCAGCTCGAGGCGGCGCTCCGGCGTCAGGTTCCCGGGCTCGTCCAGCAGGCGCTCGTTCATCCAGCCGCGGGCGCGACCGAGCATGTCGTCCTCGGGGTCCGCCTCCTGCTCGGGCGTGAGCGCTTCCAGCGCCGCGTCGAGCGGCAGCGCCGGGTCCTCCGCCTGCAGGGCGAGCAGGCGCTCGCGAGCCTCCGCCAGCTCCGGCGCCTCGGCAGCAGGATCCCCGAACAGGAGGGTCCAGGTCGGCTGCAGAAGGAGGTAGGAGCCCTGCTGCAGGAGAGCGCCCACGGCGTTCAGCACGAAGACGACGACCAGCGCCCCCGCGAAGGGGCGTGCATAGGTCGCCAGGAGGCGCAGGGAGCCGCCGCTTCGCTTGGACACGGGGCGGATCCTCGACTGCTGCGGGGCGCGTTGTCAACGCGCGGCGCGCAGCACCCGGCAGGAACGGGCGGGGCCCGCGTCCGCTCTCCTTCGGGAGGCGGACGCGGGCCCCGTAGGCGCGCGGAGCGCTGTGGGCCTACAGGCCCGAGACCTCGGCCGCCTCCAGGGCGCCGTGGGCGTAGCTGCCGAACGTGCGGCGCAGGTAGTCCTCCTGCAGCAGGCCCAGCTGCCGCTCGTCGCGGTAGTTGACCGGCTGGGTCGGGCGCAGCTTCTGGACGACGTAGACCACGTAGTAGCCCCAGGGGCCCTTGTACGGCCCGCCGACCTGGCCCTCCTCGAGGGAGAAGAACACCTCGTCGACGACGTTCTCGTCGTAGAGGTAGTGGGAGTAGGTGCTCTCGTTCAGCGCGCGCTTGAGGTCGTTGCGGGTCTGCGCCTCGCCGTTGAAGCGGCCCTTGAACTTCATGCCCACCATGGCCGGCATCTTGCCGGTGGCCGGGAGCGGCGGATCCCAGTAGTCGCTGTGCAGGTCGAGGAGGTCGGCCCAGAACTGGTCGAAGGGCTGCACCTGGCTCTCGAAGTCCAGGCCCTCCTGGATCGCGATGCGACGCTGCTCGTCCTCGGCGATGAGGTCGTCGATGTGCTTGTCGACGCGCGTGCGCAGCTCGTCGGCCTCGGCCTTGGCGGTCTCCCAGCCGTTCTCCTTCCAGCGGTTGTTCGGGAAGTCGAAGGCGCTGACCAGCAGGGCCTCGGCCTTGACCTTGGCCAGCCCCATGATGCCGGTCCCGATCGGCAGGTACTCCTGCATGGCCGGGCGCAGGTTGAAGTTCTCGTCGAGGCTCACCTCGTCGAGGATCGAGCGCCGGTACGACTCCATCAGGTAGAGGTAGTCGTTGTAGCACTCCATCGACGGGAAGTTGTGCCCCTGCAGCGCCAGGAAGTCGAAGCTGAACATCCCGCCCGAGAGGGACTGCTTGGTCTGGGAGAGCAGGTCGCTGAACTCGGACCAGGGCATCAGGATCCCGTCCGCCTGCAGCTGGTCGGTGACGGCCACCTGGAGCGCGAGGAACTGCTTGGCCTCCGCGATGTCCTCGGCAGTGAAGTCCTTCTCGAACTCCTGCCAGGCGTCGAGGGTCTCGATCTTCGCCTCGTAGCCGCCGCCGGTGAGCGTCAGCAGGTACTCGGCCGTCACGCCATCCGTCTTGTTCTGGACGGTGACGATGTTCGGGTCGGTGAGGGTGCCGATGACGAAGTCGCGCAGCAGCGACATCATCATCTCGTCCTCGCGGGGCTCGAAGGAACCGTGCTCGAGATTGACGGCCGCATCGAGGGCGGTGCGCTCGTCGTCGGTGAGCGCCGCGCGGGTCCGGCCGCCGTACTCGGTCTGGAGCAGCTGGACCTCGGTGGCGCCGCGGTCGTCGCGCCACTTCTGGACGCGCAGCTTGTAGGCCTTGTCGTAGTCCTCGATCAGGTCGAACGCGGGCGAGCCGGCGTGCACGGCCTCGCGGGTGACGTCGGGCCAGTTGGCCGCCTCACCCGGGAAGAACATGCTGTCGAACTTCAGCGTCTGCTCGATCTGGCTGATGTACCAGTCCCAGCTCTTGTAGGTCCGCTCGATCTCACGCTGGTAGTCCAGGGTCGGGTAGCGCTCGACGAAGCTCCGGCGCTCGGCGGCGATGCGCTCCTCGAGCTCCTCCGGCGAGTACTCGAACTGGCTCATGTGGGCGTCGACCGACGCCTTCACCGTCGCCTGGTCCTCGGCGGAGAGGTCCTCGAGGGCCTTGCCGTCGAAGTCCTCCTCGAGGATGGCCGTCTGCTGCATGAATGCGCGCAGCTGCCACTCCTGGTCGAGGAGCACCTCCATCTTCCGGGACTCGACG
>WTJQ01000548.1 GCA_011524785.1 Planctomycetota bacterium
TCCCTGCCCGGAGCCCCCCGTGACCGTCTCACGCCACCTCACTCCCTCCGACTCCTTCGCTCCCCGCCACCTCGGACCGGGCCCCGCCGACCAGGAGGCGATGCTGGCCGCCATCGGCTGCTCGTCCCCTGAGCAGCTGGTCTCCGAGACCGTCCCTGCGGCGATCCGTCTGGGGCGTGAGCTGGACCTGGACGCTGGCGCTGGCGAGGCCGGCACCCTCGCGCGACTCGCGGAGCTGGCGGCCGAGAACCAGCCGCTCCGCTCCTACATTGGTCAGGGCTATTACGGGACCATCACGCCGCCCGTCGTGCTGCGGAACGTGCTCGAGAATCCCTCGTGGTACACGCAGTACACGCCCTATCAGGCGGAGATCAGTCAGGGCCGCTTGGAGGCGCTGCTCGTCTACCAGACGATGGTCTCCGACCTCTGTGGGCTCCCGCTCGCGAACAGCTCTCTCCTCGACGAGGCCACCGCGGCCGCCGAGGCGATGAGTCTCTGCTGGGGGAGTGCGCGCCAGAAGCGGGACCTGTTCTTCGTGAGCGACCGCTGCCATCCCCAGACGCTCGCCGTCCTGCGGACGCGAGCCGAGGCGATCGGCATCAAGATCGAGGTGGGCGATCCGCGCGAGGCCGACCTCTCCGGTGCGTGCGGCGTCCTCGAGCAGTACCCCGGGACGCGCGGCGAGGTCGAGCCCCTCGCGCCCCTCGCGGAGCGCGTGCACGCGGCAGGCGCCCTGCTGGTCGTCGCGACCGATCTCCTCGCCCTCACGGTGCTCGAGTCACCGGGCCACGCGGGAGCCGACGTCGCCGTCGGCACCTCTCAGCGCTTCGGCGTCCCGATGGGCTACGGCGGGCCGCACGCCGCCTTCTTCGCCACCCGCGAGGAGTTCAAGCGCCTGGTCCCCGGGCGGATCATCGGCCTGTCCAAGGACGCGCAGGGCGGCCGCGCCCTGCGGATGGCGCTCCAGACCCGGGAGCAGCACATCCGCCGGGACAAGGCGACGAGCAACATCTGCACCGCGCAGGTGCTGCTCGCGATCATGGCCGGCATGTACGCCGTCTGGCACGGTCCAGACGGTCTCGAGCGCATCGCGCGCCGTGTGCGCGGCCTCACCCTCGGCCTGCGCGCCGCGCTGGCCGCGAACGGCCTGGCGACCGGCGACCACGAGGTCTTCGACACCCTCGTCGTCGACCTCGGCTCGGAGCGGGCGGACGCGGTCCACGCCGCGGCCCGCGCGGCGGGCTTCAACCTGCGCGAGCTGGACGCCCGCTCGGTGGGGGTCTCCGTCGACGAGACGACCACCGTCGCCGACCTCCAGGGCGTGCTCGAGGTGCTCGCAGGGCCGGAGGCGCAGCTCGAGCCCCACCTCGAGGCGGGGCCGTCGTCCGTCGCCGAGGCCGTGCGCCGGGCGACGCCGTACCTCACCCACGAGGTCTTCTCCAGCTACCACGCCGAGCACGAGATGCTCCGCTGGATCCACCGCCTCGCGGCCAAGGACCTGTCCCTGACCACCTCGATGATCCCGCTGGGCTCCTGCACGATGAAGCTCAACGCGACCAGCGAGATGATCCCGGTCACCTGGTCCGAGTTCGCCAACGTGCACCCCTTCGCGCCCCAGGAGCAGGCTCGCGGGTACGCCCGCCTGCTCGACGACCTCGAGGTCTGGCTCGGGGAGATCACGGGCTTCGCCGGGGTCAGCCTGCAGCCCAACTCCGGCTCCCAGGGCGAGTATGCGGGCCTGCTCGTGATCCAGGCCTACCACCGCTCTCGCGGGGACGCCCATCGCAACGTCTGCCTGATCCCCACGAGCGCCCACGGGACCAACCCCGCCTCCGCCGTGATGGCGGGCATGCGCGTGGTCGCGGTGGCCTGCGACGGCGATGGCAACGTGGACCTGGACGATCTGCGCGCGAAGGCCGAGAAGCACGCCAACGAGCTCGCCGCGCTCATGGTCACCTATCCCTCGACGCACGGCGTGTTCGAGGCCGCCATCAAGGAGATCTGCGAGGTCGTGCACGCTCACGGCGGGCAGGTCTACATGGACGGCGCCAACATGAACGCCCAGGTCGGCCTCTGCCGTCCCGGTGCCTTCGGTGCCGATGTCTGTCACCTCAACCTGCACAAGACCTTCTGCATCCCGCACGGCGGCGGAGGGCCCGGCATGGGCCCGATCTGCGCGGTGGAGCACCTCGTGCCCTTCCTGCCCAGCCACCCGGTCGTTGCGATGGGCGGCGAGCAGGCTTGTGGGACCGTGTCGGCAGCGCCCTGGGGCTCGCCCGCCATCCTCCCGATCTCGTGGATGTACATCGCGATGATGGGGGCCGAGGGACTGCGCCAGGCCACGGAGGTCGCGATCCTGAGCGCCAACTACATGGTGCACCGCCTCGAGGATCACTTCCCGATCCTGTTCCGCGGCGAGAACGGCCGCGTGGCCCACGAGTTCATCCTCGACATGCGTCCGCTGGAGAAGGCCTCGGGCATCAGCGGCGAGGACGTGGCCAAGCGCCTCATGGACTACGGCTTCCACGCGCCGACCATGTCCTGGCCCGTCGCGGGCACGCTCATGATCGAGCCGACCGAGAGCGAGTCGCGCGCCGAGCTGGACCGCCTGTGCGACGCGCTGATCGCGATCCGCGAGGAGATCCGGCAGGTCGAGAGCGGTGCTTGGACGCGGGAGGACAACCCGCTCGTCCACGCGCCTCACACGGCGGCCGTCGTGATGGCCACCGAGTGGTCGCACGCCTACTCGCGGGAGGTGGCGGCGTTCCCCGCCGCCTGGACGCGCGAGCACAAGTACTGGCCGACCGTCGGACGCATCGACAACGGCTTCGGGGACCGCAACCTGGTCTGCACCTGCCCGAGCGTCGAGGAGCTGGCCTCCGCGGACGCCGAGCCGGCCGAGGCCTGCGCGGCGGTCTGAGGATGCTCTTCACCTTCGACGGCGGGGTCAGCCACAAGGCGTTCCACGACCCCGAGACGGGGACCCTCGACCTGTGGTCGGCGGGCGCCGGCGGCGAGGGGCATGCGATGGCCTGGGGGGACGCGCTGGTCGTCGTGGGGGACGAGGACGGCGTGTTCGAGCACCTGTCGCTCGAGCCCGCGGCCCTCGCCGTCACTTCCGACCTGCCCTCACGCCCGGCGGAGGCGCGCAGCGCCATCGAAGCGGGCGTGGAGCTCTGCCAGGACGAGCTGCCGAGCCTCCTGCTCGATGCCACCGAGGGGGTCCTGCGCCTCCGCTGGGGCGACCTCGAACCCGTGGAGTGGGCTCGCCTCGGGGACAGCCTCGTCTGGCTCGGGATCGATGGGGACGCACGCCTCGCGGCCCTCGTGATCGAGGGCGTCTCGCGGGACCCTGGCAGCAAGGCACAGGCCGCCTGGCTCGCGGAGCAGGGCATCGCATGAGCGCGGGAGCGGACCTCTTCCGGGCCGCGGCCGAGACGCTGCGGGAGCACTCGCGCCGGATCGCCGTGGCAGCGACCACGCTCCCTCCGGAGGACCTCTGGTGGCGACCCCATCCGGACGTGCTGGCGTTCGGGAACGTGCTCGCGCACCTGGAGGGCAACGTCCGGCAGTGGATCCTCGGCGGGATCGGTGGCGCCTGCGACCACCGCGATCGCTCGGCCGAGTTCGATCGGCGCGAGGGCGAGGACCTCGTGCTCCTGGCGGCCCTCGCGGGCACGGTCGAGGAGGCCGCCTGCCTGATCGAGGGGCTGCCCGGGGACGAGGCGGACCGGCCGCGCACGATCCAGGGCTTCGAGACCACGACCCAGGGCGCGGTGCTCCACGTGGTCGAGCACTTCGCCTGGCACGCGGGGCAGGCCGTCTGGATCGCGAAGGCCCGTGCGGGCGCGGGGCACGGGCTCGCCTTCTACGACGACGCCGCCCTCGACGGCCTGACCAACGACTGAGGTCGCGTCAGGCCTCGGCGAGACCGAGCAGCCCCAGCAGCCGGTCACGCACGCTCGTCGCGCCGACCACTCCGCTCGCGGGCTCGGGACTCGCGGCGCCCCACGGCTCGGAGGTGATCCAGACGGGGCCGTGCTCCGGACGAGCCGGCAGCCGACCATGGCTGCCGCCGATGAGGCTGGCGTCCAGCGGGACCACGTCCATCAGGTACCGCATGCCGAGCTTCTTCTGCGCCAGCCTGCGGGCCACGCGCAGGGCAGGCACCCGCAGCGCGGGGTCCGCGAACATCTCGCAGGGGTCGTAGCCCGGCTTGCGGTGGATGTCGACGGTGCGCGCGAAGTCCGGCTCGTGGGCCGGGTCCGACCAGTAGTAGTAGGTGAACCACGCGTCCGGCTCGGCCACGGCGACCAGGTCCCCCGCGTTCGGGTGGTCGAGGTGCCAGTCCGCACGCTCGGGGCCCCCGGCCACGGCCTCGACCCCCGGCAGGTCCTCGAGGACTGCGCGCGCCGCGGTCTGCGCGTCGCCGCCCTTCGTGTACACATGGGCCAGCTGGTGGTCGGCGAGGGCGAAGGCCGCGCTGTTGTACACGTCGAGGGTGTCGCCTCCGGGCCCAGGGCGCGTCACCAGGAGCCCCGCATCGCGGAGGGCACGGTTCACGTGCACGGGCCGGCTGACCGACTCGATCGCGTACTCGCTCAGGACGACGGTCGTGGCGCCGACCCGGTCCGCCGCGGCGACCAGCTCCCCGACGAGCGCGTCGAGCTCCTCGAGCGCCTGCAGGCTGCGGGGATCGTCGGGCCCAAAGCGCTGGTGGTCGTAGTCGAGGTGGGGGAGGTAGGCGAGGGTCAGCGTGGGGCGCTGCTGCTCGAGCGTGCGCACCGTCGCGCGCTGGATCCACTCGCTCGAGGGCAGCCCGGCCTTCGGCCCCCAGAAGTGGAAGAAGGGGAAGGGACCGAGCTCGTCCTCGAGCTCCGCTCCGAAGGAGCGGGGCCACGAGTCGATCGCGACCTGCTTGGCACCGTCCGCCAGGTAGTGGGGGCGCGGGGTCACGGACAGGTCGACGGCCGCCCCCACGTTCCACCACCAGAAGAGCTTGGCGCAGGTGAAGGCCGGGTCCCGCCGGCGCGCCGTCTCGTAGACCTTCTCGCCCTCGACCAGCGAGTTCGCCTGCCGCCAGAGGTTGACCTCACCCGTGGAGGGCAGACGCCAGCCGTTGCCGACCGCCCCGTGCTGGTCGGGCCACAGGCCGGTCAGGTAGGTGGCCTGCGCCGAGCAGGTGACCGCCGGCAGCAGCGCCTCCAGCGGTGCGGACGAGCCCCGCGCGGCGAGCGCGGCCAGGTGCGGCGTCCTCGGGCCCACCTGCGCGAGGGAGAGGCCGACGCAATCGAGGACGAGGACGGGGCGCATGAGGGGAGCGAGGGTACCATCGCGCTCATGCTGAAGAAGCTGCTGGGGCTGTTCGGGAAGCGACCGGTCGTGGTGCCGGACGCCGCGAAGCTCGTGGAGGGCGAGGCGCGCACGATCGAGGTGGGGGACCTCGGCAGTGACGGGCGGCAGGTGCTGCTCTGCCGCGTGGACGGGAAGGTCCACGCGCTGGACACCGAGTGCCCCCACAACCAGGGGGGGCGGCTGATCCGCGGGCCCCTGCACGAGGGTCGCTACGCGATCTGTCCCCTGCACAACTACAAGTTCGACCCCGCGACCGGTGAGGCGAAGGACGTCGCGTGTGGCGCGGCGCGCACCTACCGCTGCGAGGAGCGCGACGGCCGGATCGAGGTCCACCTCTGAGCGATCGGCCGAGCGCTGGCCTCCTGGGAGCCGTGGAGGGCGGGGGGACCCGCTTCGTGGTCGCCGTACGGGACGCGGCGACCGATGAGACGCTCCTCCACGAGCCAGTCCCCACCACCGACGCCGCGACGACCCTCGGGCGCGTACGCGAGCTCCTGGGCACCCACGGCCCCTTGGCCGCCGTCGGGGTGGCCTGCTTCGGGCCCCTGGACACGGCGGCTGGCCGGCTCTTCGACACGCCCAAGCCAAGCTGGGGCGGTGTCGACCTGCGCCAGGGCATCCTGCCTCGGCCGGACGTCCAGGTGCGGTTCGAGACCGACGTCGTCGGAGCCGCCCTGGGGGAGCAGGCCCGCGGTGCTGGCCAGGGCTGTCGCGACCTCGTCTACGTCACCATCGGGACGGGCATCGGCGCGGGCCTGCTCCCCCAG
>WTJQ01000108.1:0-3757 GCA_011524785.1 Planctomycetota bacterium
GTACTGGGCGTCGTAGTCCTCGATGGCGGCGCGGACCTCGGCAGTGATGTCGAGCCTCGCGACCGCCAGGAGGGGCGGGGCCTCGGCCAGGGGCGGAACGCCACCGGCCAGGGGCAACAGCAGGGGAAGGGTGTGAAGCATGGGATGGAACGGTCCGGCGCGGAGGCGCCGCCTGGGTTCGAGTCTGGGGGCTGGCGCGCGTGGACGCCAGGGATGAGTGGCCGCGGGCCCGTGCTCAGTCTCCGACGTCCTCGGGGAGCGCGTCCCCGAGCTCCGCAGCGCGGGCTCTCACGCGGGCCTGGAGGCGCCCGAGGAGCTCGGCCTGCGCGGGGTCCCCTGCCAGGTTCTGCACCTCGTGGGGATCCGCCTGGAGGTCGAAGAGCTCGGTGAAGCCGCTGTCGGGGAACTCGATCAGCTTGTGGGTCGCGGTGCGGAGACCGAAGTGGGGGGGCACGGCGTGCTCCCCGACCTCGTAGTAGCGGTAGTAGAGATCCTCGCGCCAATCGGTGGGGGCCTCGCCCTCCAAGAGCGGCACCAGGCTTCGCCCCTGAGTGGTCATGGCCTCGGGCACCCCGGCCAGCTCGAGGAAGGTCGCCGCGAAGTCGAGGTTCACGACGAGCTCCTCGCTCTCGGTCCCCGGCTCGATCACGCCTGGCCAGCGGGCGATCAGCGGGAAGCGCAGGCTCTCCTCGTACATCCAGCGCTTGTCGTACCAGCCGTGCTCACCCAGGTAGAAGCCCTGGTCGGAGGTGTAGATGACCAGCGTGTCGTCACTCAGCTCGAGGCGCTCGAGCGCCTCCAGGACCCGGCCCACCTGACGGTCCACGCCGAGGATGCAGCGCATGTAGTCCTTCGTGTAGCGCTGGTAGTTCCAGCGCGTCCGCTCGTCCCCCGTCGGCGGGTCCGCGCGGAAGGCTGCGTTGCGCGGGTCGTAGGCCGCCTTCCAGGTCGTTAGCTGCTCCTCGTCGAGGCCCGGGGGAGGCGCGAGCTTCAGGTCGTACTCGTCCCGCAGGTGCGTCGCGATGCTCATCTCCTGCGACGCGCAGCCGGGGTTGCGCGTCGCGTAGTCGTCGAACAGGGTCGGCGGCTCGGGGAACGTGACGTCGTCGAACAGGCCGACCTCGTTGGGGCCCGGCTGCCAGTTCCGGTGCGGGGCCTTGTGCTGGTACATGAGCAGCCAGGGCTGCTCGGAGGCCGCGGCCTCCTCCAGGAACGCCAGGGCGCGATCGGTGATCACCTCGGTCGTGTAGCCCCGGTGGCGCTGCTGGCCGTCCGGCGTCAGCAGGAGGGGGTTGTAGTAGGGCCCCTGGCCACGAAGCACCTCGTAGTGGTCGAACCCGGTCGGCGTCGAGCGCAGGTGCCACTTCCCGATCATGGCCGTGCGGTACCCGGCGGCCTGCAGGGCCTTGGGGAAGGTCTCCTGGCCGCCATCGAACGTGCTCCGGTTGTCGGGCACGCCGTTCACGTGGCTGTGCTTGCCCGTGAGGACCACGGCCCGCGCGGGAGCGCAGATCGAGTTGGTGCAGAAGGCGTTGCGGAACAGCAGCCCGTCCGCCGCGAGGGAGTCGATGTTGGGCGTGGGGCCGAAGCGCGAGCCGTAGGCGCCGATGGTCTGGGCCGCGTGATCGTCCATGTAGATGAACAGGACGTTGGGGCGACTCGGCGCGGAGGAGGCCTCCGGGGGGGCCTCGGTTCCCGAGCCCGATCCGGAGCCTGCCAGCAGGGACGCGGTCAGCGCGAGGCCTGCACCCAGGGACGTCGCGTGGAGGGAGGACACCATCACTCCACCTCGAAGTCGTCGGCCGCCACGTAGGCGTCGATCACGGCGCGCTCGCCCTCCTTGCCCCCGCGGCTGTTGCCGTGCTCCATGCCGACGATGCCGGTGAAGCCCTTGCGGTGCAGGTGGCGGAAGACGTTGCGGTAGTTGATCTCCCCGGTGCCGGGCTCCTTGCGCCCGGGGTTGTCGCCGACCTGGATGTAGGCGGTCTCGCTCCAGCCGCGGTCGAGGTTGGGGATGAGGTTCCCCTCGGTGATCTGCTGGTGGTAGAGGTCGTTGAGGATCTTGCAGGAGGGGCTGTTCACCGCCCGGCAGATCATGTGGGCCTGGGGGATCTTGGTCAGGAACAGGCCCGGGTGGTCCCGCCAGGCGTTGAGGGGTTCGAGCACCATGACGAGCCCGCTCGGCTCGCAGATCTCCGCGGCGAAGCGCAGGTTGTCGATCACGTTGGCGGTCTGGTAGTCCCACTCGAGGTCCTTGCGGAAGGAGCCGGGGACGACCGTGCACCAGGTCGCCCCGCAGCGCTCGGCGACCTCCACGGCCCGCTTCATGTCGGCCTCGATGCGCTCGCGCGCCTCGGCGGGCGGGATGGCGAAGGTCGGGCTGCCGAAGTCCCCGTGGGCCACGAACACGCCCATGCGCATCTCGTGGTCGCGGAGGAACTGACCGATGGCCTCCTGGGTCTTGGGATCCTTGCCCGGCATCCCATTGTCCTCCAGCGAGCGGAAGCCCTCGTCGTGCATGAACCGCAGCTGGTCCATGAGGTCGCCGCCGGCATGGGCGCGGAACATCCCGAAGTGGGGCGCGTAGTCGAGCTTGAACCTCCCGGCGGCCCGGCCGTTCCGGGGGGCAGCGGAGGCGGCGGCCCCCATGGCGAGCGGGGCGGCGAGGCTGGCGGAGAGGAGTTCACGGCGCTGCATGGCTCCAGCCTAGCGCCAGCCGGTCGCAGGCTCCCCGATCGCCCGGCCTGCCCCGCAACTCCCTCACCCCGAGCGGGTACCCTGCGCGGCCCATGATCGACGTCCAGAACCTCACCCGGCGCTACGGCCGCCACGTGGCGGTCGACGACGTCTCGTTCCAAGTGGCCAAGGGCGAGGTCGTCGGCCTCCTCGGCCCGAACGGCGCGGGCAAGACCACGACCATGCGCATCCTGACGGGCTACCTGCCCGCGACGCGCGCCGAGGTGCTCCAGGTGGCGGGGCACGACGTGCTGCGGGCCTCCCTGGAGGTGCGCAAGCGCATCGGCTATCTGCCGGAGGCCGTGCCCCTGTACCGCGAGCTGCGGGTCCAGGAGATGCTGGCGTTCCACGGCCGCCTCCACGGCATGCGCGGTGCCGCCCTCCGCTCCCGCATCGCGGAGGTGCTCGAGCGAGTCGGCCTGGCCGACCGCGCCCGTCAGCTCGTGGGCGACCTGAGCCGCGGCCTGCGCCAGCGCGTGGGGCTCGCCGTGGCCCTCCTGCCCGGACCGGAGGTGCTCGTCCTCGACGAGCCGACCAGCGGGCTCGATCCGCTCCAGCGCCGGGAGGTGCGCGACCTGGTGCGCGAGCTCGGTAGTGAGCACACCGTGCTCGTCTCCTCTCACATCCTTGCCGAGATCGAGGCCATGTGCCCCCGGGTCCTCGTCCTGGCCGAGGGTCGTCTCGTGGCGGACGGCTCCCGGGACGAGCTCGAGGCGCGGCTCGGAGGTCAGGGCGCGGTGCAGGTCGAGGCCGTGGTCGGGCCGGACGCGGAGGCCGCCCGTGCTCTGATGGAGACCCTGCCAGGCGTCGAGAAGGTCGAGCTCGGCCCGCGGGTCGGGATCCACCAGTCCTTCCAGGTGCACGGCGAGGGCGACCTCCGCGAGGACGTCGGAGCCCTGGCGGCCAGCCAGGGGTGGGCCCTGCGGGAGCTCTCGTTCGCCTCGCGGTCCCTCGAGGAGCTGTTCGCCCACCTCGTCGCGGGCGGTGAGGCCGGGGCAGCGTTCGAGGCTGCGCCGACGCC
>WTJQ01000108.1:3857-6114 GCA_011524785.1 Planctomycetota bacterium
CCCACCTCGTCGCGGGCGGTGAGGCCGGGGCAGCGTTCGAGGCTGCGCCGACGCCCAGCGTCCCCGCGCCCGAAGGAGCTAGCCTGATGCTCGAGCTGCCCCAAGCGGGTGAGGCCCCTGCCCCTGCGGAGTCCGCACATTCCGGCGGCGGCAAGAAGATCATCTACAGCCTGAACCCCTTCGACCGCGGCGCCCAGCGCGACCTCGGCGCTCCCGTTGAGGTCGACGACCCCACGGCCGGCGAGGAGGAGGGCGCCTGATGCAGGGGACCTGGGTCATCTACCGCCGCGAGCTCGCGGGGCTGTTCCTGGCGCCCCTCGGCTGGGTCCTGCTCTTCCTGGCCCTGTTCGCGAACGGGCTCTTCGTCTACCTGCTGCTCGACGCGACGCGCGGGGATGTCGGCACGGTCCTCCGCAGCGCGCTCGGCGGCGGCACCCTCTTCTGGGCGCTGCTGGTGTTCCTGCCGCCTCTGCTGGCGATGCGGATGATGGCCGAGGAGTCCCGCACGGGGACCCTCGAGTACCTCCTGACGGCGCCGGTCGCCGACGGGGCCGTGGTGCTCGGCAAGTGGCTCGCGGCCACGACCTTCCTGGGCCTGATGTGGGCGGCCGTGCCGCTGTACGGGCTGCTCTTCCAGCTCCAGGGGAGCCAGCCCGACTGGGGTGCCGTGCTCGCCAGCTGGCTCGGCGCGGTGCTGGCCTCGGGCCTCTTCATGTCGCTCGGCCTCCTGGCCGCGACCCTCACGGCCACGCCGCTGCTGGCCGCCTTCCTCGCCTTCGTCGCCTGCCTCGGCTGGCTGCTGCTCCCGACCTTCGGGGGCCAGCTCCTCACGGCTGCCGGAAGCCTGCTGCAGGGCACCTCCATCGGGGAGCTCGTCGTGCCGTTCCTCCGCTCGAGCCTCGAGTCGATGGACGTGCTGCGACACTTCCACTACTCCTGGCGCATCGGCGTCCTCGACACCGCCGAGCTGGCGTTCTTCCTGACCTGGCCGGCGCTGTTCCTGTTCATCACCGTGCGGCTGCTCGAGGCCCGGAGGTGGCGCGGATGAGCGCTCACGGAGTGGATCGCCGGGCGCGCGCCTCGATCGGCAGTCGCGTGGTCGTGGGGGGGCTCCTGGCCCTCGCCGTGGTGGTGCTGGTGAACTGGCTCGCGGGGCGCCCGGGGATCCGACTGCGCGTGGACCTCACCAGTGCTGGCACGGCCTCGCTGGACCCGGCCACCGAGCGCGTCCTCGCCGCCCTGCCCGGGCCGGTGACCGTCGACGTCTTCTTCCGGCCGGAGGCGCCGCCGCTCGATCAGGTCGCGGCGGCCGTCCAAGGCCGGACCCTCGACCTGCTGGAGCTCATGCGGCTCGACGCCGGGGAGCGCTTCGAGGTCACCGCTCACGACCTCACGAACACCGCGGCGGTGCGGGAGCGCCTGCAGGAGCTGCGGATCAACGGCCTCGAGAACTGCCTGGTGGTCAGCGCGCCGGTCGAGGGGGAGGAGGTCCCGGCTCGCCACGTCGTGCCGCTCTTCGGCGCGCGTGCGTGCGCCTCCGTGGACCTCGGCAACCCCGACCCCAACGCCTGGCGCCCGGCGACGGTGCAGAGCTTCGACGCGGAGCGCTCCCTGCTGGCGGCGGTCCTGAAGGTCACGCAGGGACGGCGCCCCGCGCTCTACTTCAGCTGGGGCCACGGCGAGGGTGATCCGTTCGAGACCGACGGGGACCCGGAGGGCTTCGGGCGCCTCGAGACCCTCCTGCGGGAGGACGGCTTCGTGACGAAGCGCTGGAACGGGGCCGAGGACGGCGCGGTGCCCAGCGACTGCACGGTGCTGGCTCTCCTCGAGCCGGAGACCCCCCTCAGCGAGGACGAGCGCGCCTCGGTCGACGCGTTCCTCGCCCGCGGGGGACGCCTCGTGATCGCGCCGCACGCGGACCCTGGACTGCTGGCGGCCTCGGGCATCCGGGACCTCTGCGAGTCGCTGGGGATCGAGGTGACCGACGGGCTCGTGTGCGAGCCCAAGCGCGACCCCGCGACCACGGCACCCGTCGTGGGAGGGCCCCAGGTCGCGTTCGTGCAGGCGCTCCCGACCGACATGGCGCCGCACCCGATCACCGGGCCCTACCGGGACGTGGGCCAGCCCCTCTGGGTGCCCACGTCGCACGGCCTGCGCGTTGCGCGCCAGCCGCGGCTGGGTCTGGCGCAGGGCATCGTGCGCTCGCCGGTGCGCCCGCCGGGGTCGTGGCTCGACGAGCCGCCCTTCGACTGGACGC
>WTJQ01000085.1 GCA_011524785.1 Planctomycetota bacterium
GTGGCTGCTGCGCGCGAGGATCCTGGTCGACCAGGAGGATGCGGAGCAGGCGCTGCTCGCGCTCGCCCAGCACCGGGCCCTCGATCCCGACGAGCCCGAGGCGGCCTTCCTGGAGGCGCGCGCGCTCCTGGACCTCGGGCGGAGCGAGGAGGCCGCGGGCGCCCGCGCGCGCTTCGAGGCCCTCGAGGCGGTCGCCGCCGCTGCGCGTCCGCTCGAAGGGAACCTGCTGCTCCGCCCCTGGGACCTCGGCCTGCATCGAGCGCTCGCGGAGGTCCGCCTGGGTGCCGGCCAGGAGCAGCGGGCCCGGAGCGCGCTCATCGGACTCGCGCGCGCGGCGCGGCTGGGCCTCACGGCAGATCCGGCGGCTGCGCCGCAGGTCCAGGCTTCGATCACGGCGCACCTGCAGTGGGCCGAGGCGCGCCTGGGCGAGCTCGATGGGGCCGCCGCGCGCGAGGCGCGCTGAGGAGCGCCGAGGGTGCCGGTCGTGGGCAAGGGGCGCGGGCGAGGGCTGCGAGCGGGCCGCCGGGGTGCGCGTGCTCGGAGCAGGCGCTAGCCTCCAGCCCATGGCACCTCTCCACCGTCGCTCCCTGCTCGCGTCGGCCGGCGCGCTCGGGCTCGCCCCGAGTGCGGCTGCGCGCGTCCTGGCACCCGCCGTCCATGTCCGCCGGGCCCCCGAGCTCCTCTTCGCCGTCAAGTACGGCATGGTCGGTGGGGGCGGCTCCATGGCGGAGCGCTTCGCCCGCGTGCGGGACCTGGGCTTCGACGGGATCGAGCTGGACAGCCCCAACGGCTACGCCGAGGGCGAGGTCGTCGCGGCGCGCGAGGCGACCGGTCTCCCCGTGCACGGGGTCGTGGACTCGACGCACTGGAACGTGCGCCTCTCCGACCCCGACCCCGAGGTCCGGACCCGAGCGGTCGCGGACCTGCGCGGCGCGATCCAGCACGCGCACGCCTACGGCGGCAGCGCGGTGCTGCTCGTGCCCGGGGCCGTGCGGGGCGAGCAGGAGACCCAGGAGCACGTCTGGAGCCGCTCGATCGAGGGCATCCGGCAGGTGCTGCCGCTCTGCGCGCGGCTGGGCATCCACGTCCTCATCGAGAACGTCTGGAACGGCTTCTGCTACCAGCACGGGGGCCCTGAGGACCAGACCGCGGAGACCCTGCGCGACTACCTCGACGCGGTGAACAGCCCGTGGGTCGGCAGCTACTTCGACATCGGCAACCACCAGAAGTACGGCCGCCCCGCCGACTGGATCCGCACCCTCGGCTCGCGGATCGTGAAGCTCGACGTGAAGGACTGGGGCAAGCAGGCCGGCTTCAGCAAGATCGGCGCGGGTGACGTCGACTGGGAGGACGTCCGCGCGGCCCTCGGTGAGATCGGCTACACCGGCTGGGCGACGGCCGAGGTCGGGGGCGGTGACGTGGACCGCCTCGCCGAGGTGCACGCCAACATGACGCGCTGTCTCAGGGCCGGCTGATCCGCGGGACGCGGCCGCCCGCGGCCGAGCTCCGAGCTCAGGCGGACTCGCGGCCCTGCTCGTCGTCCTCGAGCGTGACGTCCACCTGGACCTCCTCGCTCTTCTTCCGCCGGCGAGGACGGGGACGCGTCTCGAGGCCGCTCTGGAACCGCTCCCAGTCCTCCTTGGAGAACAGGCGCACCTCGGCGCCGCAGTCGATGCAGTAGCTGGTGTCGATGCTCGCGAGGTAGCTCACGTAGTCGTCGCAGGCGGGGCAGTACTTGCGGTCGCCGTAGAAGTCCTGGTCGCTCATCGGGGGAGTCCGTTCCGAGAGGGTCGTGGGGGAGAGGTCGGGGCGCCGCGCACGGAGGCATCGGCACAACCCGCTGTTCGGACCCCAGCACGGGCGTTCTTCTGGCGCGAACGCAGGCTCGCTCCGCGTGCCTCACTCCGAGCCCAGGGACAGCCGTCGCCCGGACCGTCCACACCTGCGACGGATCGCCCTGGGGCGGGTCGGGGGCGCTCGAGGACGGCTCCTCGCCTCAGCCCCGCGCGGTCTCATCCAGGGACGCGCGCATCCCCCGTGCCGCATCGGGATCGCGATCGCGCGCGGCGGCGCGCTCCACCGCGGTCCGTGCGCCCGCGTCGGCGCCGTAGCCGTGGGCGAGACTCCAGGCTGCGGCCTCCCGGACTCGCGGGCTGACGTCCTCCTCCAGCACCACCCGCAGGGCTGGGAGCGCGCCGTCCTGGGGACGGTTGCCGAGGACGAGCGCGGCGTTCGTCGCGAGGCCGGCTCGTCCTGGCCGCCGCAGCGGGCTGCCCTCGAAGCGCGCCTCGAAGGCCCCGGGCTCTGGATCGAGGGTCAGCCAGGACAGCAGCGTGCTCCCCTCGCCCGCAGCGCTCGTGGGGAACCGCTCTTCTTGCGTCGGCACGCCGTCCCCCCAGGGGCAGACCTCGCTGCACACGTCGCAGCCGAAGGCCCAGTCCGCGAGTCCGGCTCGGAGCTCACGGGGCAAGGCCTCGCGCGCCTCGATGGTGGCCCACGAGATGCATCGCCCGGCGTCGAGCTGGCCGGGAGCGATGAGTGCGTCCGTGGGGCACGCGTCGAGGCAGGCCGTGCAGGTCCCGCAGGAGCCGGCGGGCAGCGGAGGCGCGGTCGGGCTGAGCTCGACGTCGAGCACGAGCTCGCCGAGGAAGAACCAGGGGCCGAAGCGCGGGTGCAGGAGGTTGGCGGCCTTGCTCGCGAAGCCGAGGCCGGCCTCCTCGGCATGGCTGCGCTCCATCAGGGGGCCGTCGTCGACCAGGCTGCGCGCGCCCCCGACCAGGCCCCGCTCCACGAGGGTGCGGGCCAGCTTGCGCAGGCGCTTGCGGAGCCAGTTGTGGTAGTCACGGCCCGCCGCGTAGCGGGCGATGCGCCCGCCGCCCTCCAGCTCGACGCCAGCGCGGGCATGGCCCACGCCCACGGCCAGGAGCGTGCGGCCCTCGGGAGCGAAGCGGCGCGGATCCTCGAGCAGCGGCTGCACCTCCGCCAGCCAGCCCATCGAGGCGTGGTGTCCGGCCTCGATCCAGGCGCGGTACCGCTCCAGGTCGGGCGGGGCGTGGAACGGGGCCAGCCCGGCGAGGTCGAAGCCCGCCTCGTGGGCCGCCTCCAGGATCTGCTGCTCGCGCTCCACGCCTTCGATTGTGACCGCTGCCGCGGGGCGAGGATCGTGGACGCACCCAAGTGCCCTGGTGCCAGGCGCTTGCTGCTGCTTGAGCGAGCTGGCCAGGTCCGGATTCGAGCCCGTGGGGGCTCCTTGCGAAACCAAGTCGCGGAACGGGGATAGAGTGGTCGTTGCCCAGGATCCTGACCCTGCGACCGACCGTTCCCCCGGCCGATCCCGCTGAGTTCGGAACTGCTGCGCTCTCGCCCCCGAGGGAGTGCACACCGGCAGCCCACCGCGCGGGCTCCTCGAGGAGCCACGCGGTGGATCCCCCGACCCCCCCGATGCAGACCCGCGACACCCTCCTCGCCAGCCCGCTGGCCGGTGCCAACGGCCGCGAGCGGCTGCGTGTGCGCCTGGAGGGGATCCGAGCCGAGGTGCCTCGCGTGGAACGGGAGCGGATCGAGGCCCTCCTCGCGGAGCCCGAGCGGGATCTCGAGTCCCTGCGCGACGCGGTGTCGACGCGCCTGATGGAGGTCTTCAAGGGCGCGCGCCCCCGCGGCCCGTTCGGCCTGCTGTACGAGCTGAACGCCAGCCACCTCCTCGTGCAGGTGACGGCCCGCCTCCGGCGCTACGGCAGCGCGGCCGACCCGCTCGACGTGCTGCAGGAGGTGTTCTTCAACGTGCACCGCTACCCGCACCGCTTCGACAGCACGCGCGAGGACGCGTTCCGCGTCTGGTCGGCGACGATCGTGCGGAACACGGTGCTGAAGCACCTGCGGAGCCAGCGCCGTGGTGGGCGCCAGGAGGTGCCCTTCGAGGACCTCTCCGACCACCCCACGGATGGGCAGCCCTCGCCCATGCAGGACGCGATCCTGGCGGAGGACCGCGAGCGCTGTGCGGAGGTCTACGTGACCTACCTGTCGCTCTACATGGGCTTCTACCGGATGCTCGGCGCGCGTGAACAGCGTGCGCTGCACCTGGTGGAGGTCGAGGGGCGCAGCTATCGCGACGCCGCGGACGAGCTCGAGATCCGCCTCGAGAACCTGAAGATGGTGATCTTCCGCGCGCGTCGGAAGATCCACCGCGCCATGCGCCGCACGTTCGAGGGGCTTCCCCACGACTGCAAGCCGGCGCGGGAGCCCGGGAGCCGCAGCGCGCGCCCGCGGACCGCCACCGCCCAGAACCACCCCGACCCCACGGGTCCGGAGGACGCCTCATGACTACGTTCGATGCCAGCGAAGGACTTGCTCCCGATCCCGATGCCTGGGCCTTCGACGCCTGGGAGGACGGCCCGGACGGGCTCCCCCTCACCGAGTCCCAGCTCGCTCTGCAGCAGGACCTCTCGGCCCTCGCCGACGGCGAGCTCGACGAGGGGCGAGCCGCCGTGGCCATGCTGCGCGTCGAGGGGGATCCCCACGCCCAGGCGTTCCTCGAGGACCTCGAGCGCTGCGCGAAGCTGCACCGCGACTTCGCCGACCCCGATCGCCTGATGGCCCGGATCGCGGCCATGACCGGAGGGACGCCCCTCGCCGACGACCTCGAGCACCGCCTCGCGAGCATCTTCTACTCGCTCGGCAAGGCGTACCTCCTCGCGGCCCTCGACCCCGATGCCCTCGTGGAGCGGGCCTTCGAGGCCGCTGCGCCCATCGACCGGACCCGCCTGGCGGGTCGCGGCTTCGTCGACGGCGTGCTGGCCTCGGGCCAGGGCGCGGATGGCGCCACGGACTGGGCCCAGGCCCGGGGTCTCCTGAACGGACGCCTCGAGCGGATCGAGGATCCGCTGGTCAAGGCGGCCCGCCTCCTCGACCAGGCCGTCGACGTCGACCCCGAGCACGAGGAGGCGCGCTTCTACCAGGCCTTCCTCGACGCCCAGCAGGGCCGCAAGCTCGTCGCGCGACGTCGGTGGCGCGCCCTCTTCGACTCCGCCCTGCAGCTCGCGAACCGCGGGCACGCCGCGATCCAGCTCGGGCGCCTCCACCAGGACGAGGGCGATCACCGCGAGGCCATGCGCTGGTACCGCTGGATCGTCCAGAGCGGGCTCCTCGCCCAGGAGCCGCGCTTCTGGGTCGTCCGCTTCAACCTCGCGATGACCTGCATCGCGGCGGGTGACCCCGCTCGCGCGCTGGACTACTTCCGGCTGCTGGTCGACTCCGCGCCCGGCCGGGAGGCCGAGATCGCACACCTCGCCAGCCAGGCACCGCTCCTCCAGGAGACGCTGCACAACGACCCGTCCTTCGCGGCGGCGCTCCTGGAGCGCTGCCCCGAGCTCTTCGCCCAACCCCGAGACGCCAGCTGACCGGACCCGGACCCGCGTGATGCTTCAACGACTCCTCCAACCCCTCCTGCTCGGCGCCCTCGTGGCGGCGGTGGGCCTGACCGTCGCCGGCCCCGGCGTGGGCGGGCCCGGCGGGAGCAACAGCGTCGGCACGATGCCGAGCCTCTCCGGGGGCTCGACCGTCACCGCCGAGCCTCGCCCCTCCCAGAATCTCTTCCTGCGCGGGACGCGGGAGGTGCTCCTCGCGTCGATCTTCGACCTGCAGGGCGCCTCCACGATCGCACTCGGCCCGGGCGCCCTCGGGAGCCAGCGCATCACCCTCGAGCTGCGTGGAGACCTCGACGTGGTCCTCGACGGCATGATGATCGCGAGTGGGGCGCTCGAGGTCGGCGTGTTCGCGCCGGCCGACGAGGACATGGTCACGGCGTTCCAGTACGGCAGCACGGTCCTGCCTCCGCAGGTCGTGCCCGCGGATCAGACGCTCGACCTGGGGATCGGCTCCTGGGTGAGCGCGAACATCCCGCTGCCGCCCTATCGCCTGCACACCCTGGCGACCCTCGCGGGACGAGCCCAGCACGAGGTGGCGATCGCGCCCGGGATCGTCCGCATCAGCCAGCGTCACTAGGACCGGGGCCCCGAGCCCAGCATCGCGTCCGGGCGATGCTGAGTGGTTCGGGGAGTCCAGTCGCTCCCTCCCAGCACGCTCAGCAG
>WTJQ01000475.1 GCA_011524785.1 Planctomycetota bacterium
GTTCAGGCAAGCGTCGTCTCCTAAAAGCCCGGGGCGCCGCCCGCCCGTCCCCGCTGCCCCATCCGCCCGGCATGACCCCCAGCACGCGCCTGCTCCTCTCCCTGCTCCTGGCCCTCGTGCTGCCCGCATGCGGGGGAGGTCCCGCGGACACCGAGCCCTCCGCGGGCCTCATCGGCTTCTCGATGAAGAACGCGAACAACCCCTTCTTCAAGGTCATCGCGGACAGCCTCGCCGAGGAGGCCGCTGGGCACGGCTACGAGGTCCAGATCGTCAGCGGGGACGAGGACGTCGCCGTCCAGCGCAGCCAGATCCAGGACTGGATCGTGCGTGAGGCGCGCGCGATCGTCCTCAACCCGGTGGACTCACGCTCGATCGGTCCCGCCATCCGCGAGGCGAACGCGGCGGGCATCCCGGTCTTCACCTGCGACCTCGCCTGCACGGACCCGGAGGCGCGGGTGGTCACGCACGTCGCGACCGACAACTTCCAGGGGGGGACCCTCGCGGGGGACGAGATGGTGCGGCTCCTCGGAGCGAAGGGCGGCGAGGTGCTGGTGCTCGACCTCAAGTCCGCGGAGTCGTGCATCGAGCGCGTGCGCGGCTTCAAGCAGCAGGTCGATGCCCACAACGCAGCCGGCGGTCCCGCCATCGAGGTCGTGGCCGAGCTCGAGAGCCTCGGCGCCAAGGACCGCGGCTTCGCTGCGACCCAGGACGCGCTCCAGCGCTTCCCCGAGCTCGATGCGATCTTCGCGATCAACGATCCCGCGGCCCTCGGGGCGCACGCCGCCCTGGAGAAGGCCGGGCGGGCGGGCGCGATCCCGATCATCGGCTTCGACGGGCAGCTGGACGGCAAGCGCGCGATCCTGGAGGGCCACATCCACGCCGACCCGATCCAGTTCCCCGACCGCATGGGGCGCGACACGATGCGCGCGATCCTGGCCTACTTCCGCGGGGAGGAGGTGGCTCCGGTCACGCTCATCCCCTCGGAGCTCTACACCCGCGCGGACGCCGAGGCCGATCCGGCCCTGAAGGAGTGACCGAGTCCGCCCCGCTGCTGCGGCTCGTCGGGGTCACCAAGGACCACCCCGGCGTGCGGGCGCTCGACGGCGTCGACCTCGAGCTGCGCGCGGGGGAGGTGCACGCCCTGCTGGGGGAGAACGGGGCCGGCAAGAGCACGCTGATCAAGGTGCTGGCGGGCGTCCATCGCCCGACCGCGGGGCACCTCGAGCTCGAGGGGCGGCCCCTGACCCTGAGCGGGCCCGCGGCCTCTCTCGCCGCCGGGATCGCGGTGGTGCACCAGGAGCTGGCGCTGGTCCCCGCGCTGACGGTGCGCGAGAACCTCTTCCTGGGGCGCTCGCCCGAGGGGCGCGTGGACCACGCCGCCGAGCGGCGGGCCGCGGCGGCCCTCCTGGCGCGGCTGGGCTTCGACCTCGATCCGGACGCGCCGGTGGCTGCCCTCTCGGTCGGGCAGCGGCAGCTCCTGGAGCTCGCGCGCGCGCTCGACCGGCGCGCGCGGATCCTCGTGCTCGACGAGCCGACCGCCAGCCTGAGTCCGGTGGAGGCCGATCGGCTCATGACCGTCCTCGAGGCGCTGCGCGCGGAGGGCATCGCGATCCTCCACATCACGCACCGACTGGAGGAGGTCGAGCGCCTCGCGGATCGCGTCTCGATCCTGCGGGACGGCGTGTTGACCCTGCGGGGCGCGCAGCGGCGCGACGCGTGGGGGCAAGGCGCGGCGAGGAGGGAGTGGATCGAGGCCATGGTCGGCCGCGCTCTCGAGCGGGAGTTCCCGGAGCGGACCTCCGCGCCGGGAGCCTTGCGCCTCCGGGTCGAGGGGCTCGCTCGCGCGCCCCGCGTCGGCCCGGTCGACCTGGAGCTGCGCGCGGGCGAGGTCGTGGGGCTCGCGGGGCTCGTGGGAGCGGGGCGGACCGAGCTGGCGCGCCTCGTCGTCGGCGCGGATCGCGCCAGCTCCGGCCGCGTGCTGCTCGACGGAGAGCCGCTCGACCGCCGGTCACCGCGTCACGCCCTCGACCAGGGCGTCGTCTACCTGTCCGAGGACCGGAAGGGGGAGGGGCTCCTGCTCGACCGCTCGCTGCTGGAGAACTTCGGCATGGGCAACGGGCCGACCCTCTCGCGTCGAGGCCTGAGCCAGGCCGCGCGCGAGCGGGAGCGCTTCGCGTCCTGGAGCCGCGAGCTCGGTCTTCGTCACGCGACGGCCACCCAGGCCGCTCGAGGACTGAGCGGGGGCAACCAGCAGAAGCTGGTCCTCGCGCGCTGGCTGGAGCGGGATCCGGGGGTCCTCCTCCTGGACGAGCCCACGCGCGGCATCGACGTCGGGGCGCGCTTCGAGCTCTACCGGCGCATTCGCGCCCTGGCCTCCGAGGGGAAGGCGATCCTCGTGATCAGCTCGGACCTCGGCGAGGTCCTGGGGCTCTGCGATCGGATCCTGGTGATGGCCGACGGGGTGCTCACCGCGAGCCTCGTGAACGACGGGACGCTGACCCAGGAGCAGCTGCTCGAGGCGGCCCTGCCGCGCCGTGCAGGTCGCGAGGGGAGGAGCGCATGAGGGCCCTCGCCTGGCTCGCGGATCGCGGCGGCGTCCTCGTCTTGCTGGCGATGGGCGCGGTGCTCAGCGTGATCACCATCGAGGAGCGCACGCCCACCTCCGTCGCCGCGGCCGTCGCCCTCGCCGAGGAGCTCCCGTCGGGTGGCCGGGTCTTCCTCGGGATCGACGATCAGGCGGAACAGGTCGCGTTCGCCGACGCGCTGCGCGAGGCCTATGCCCTCCGGGGCGGGCGACTCGTGGAGGGACGAGGCACGCCGCCTGCTGTTCGCGGAGCGCTCGAGGCCGCTGCCAGTGAGACCCTGAACGGCCTCGTCTCGCTCCCCGGGGCCGATGCGTGGTCGCTGCTCCGGTCGGCCTCCGAGTGGCTTCCCGCGGTGGAGGGCGTGCCCCTCGCGACCCCCCGCGCCGAGCGCTGGCCGCTCTTCCTCACCCGCGAGAACCTCCTCAACGTGGCCGAGACGATCTCGGTCTGGGCGATCCTCGGGATCGGGATGACGCTCGTGATCCTCACCGCGGGGATCGACCTGTCGGTGGGGAGCCTCGTCGCGCTCGCCTCCGTGGTCGCGGCCGTCCTCCTCCGGGACGTCCTCGGGGGACGCGCCGCGGGTCCCCTCGCGGTCGTCGGAGCCAGCCTCGCTGCCGTGCTGACCTGCGCCCTCGTCGGCCTCCTCTCCGGGCTCGTGGTGACGCGCTTCCGCGTCGCCCCCTTCATCGTGACCCTGGGGATGATGATGGCCGCCAGCGGCGTGGCCCTGCGCCTCACGGGGGGCACCTCGGTCGACGAGGTGCCCGACTCCTTCGCGTGGCTCGGGCACGGGGCCATCGCGGGGCTCCCCGTCCCCGTGGTCCTCATGCTGGTCCTCTATGGGGCGGCGTGGTTCGTCATGCACCACACGACCCTCGGGCGCGCGATCTACGCGGTGGGGTCGAACGAGGAGGCCGCCCGGCTCGCGGGCATCCCGGTCGAGCGCGTGCTCGTGCTCGTGTACACGGCGTGCGGCGCCCTCGCCGGCGTCGGCGGCCTGCTCACTGCCTCGACCTTCGAGTCCGGGGACCCGACCTACGGAGTGAGCTACGAGCTGTACGTGATCGCCGCGGTCGTCGTGGGCGGGACGTCCCTCGCCGGAGGGCAGGGACGCGTCATGGGGACCCTGGTGGGGTCGCTGATCCTCGGCGTGATCTACAACGGCATGAACCTGACCAACGTCGGCGGCTTCAGCCAGCGGATCGTCCTGGGCCTCGTGATCCTGCTCGCGGTCGTCCTCGACCAGTGGAAGCGGCGTCGCGCTCTCGCTCCCGGCTGAGCACGGCGCCGCGCTTGCGCTCGGGCCGGCGGACGCGTCTCATCGGCCCATGCTGACGAGCCTCCTCGCTCCCGCCCTGGCCCTGCTCCAGGAGCCCCTCCAGCTCGGGACGCGGCGCGAGCCGTTCGTGGACCGCCACCTGATCGAGCGCCTCGAGGGGGCCGAGCTGAGGCTCGGCTCGCCCCGCGACGAGGGGATCGTGCTCACCTTCGACCGGCCGTGGGAGGGCCCCTTCTGCGGCTACAGCACGGTGCTGCGCGACGGCGACCGCCTCCTCCTGTACTACCGCGGCCTGCCGACGGCGGGTGCCGACGGGACGGACCGGGAGGTCACCTGCGTCGCGACCAGCACCGACGGGGTGCGCTGGGAGCGGCCCGACCTCGAGCTCTTCCCGGGACCGAGCGGGGAGCCCACCAACATCGTCCTCGCGCGCCAGGCCCCGGCCTCGCACAACTTCAGCCCCTTCCTCGACACGAGGCCCGGCGTGCCCGCGGACGAGCGCTTCAAGGCGCTGGCGGGGACCGAGGCCACGGGGCTGCTCGCGTTCGCGTCCGCGGACGGCCTCTCCTGGCGGCGCCTCGGGGACGAGGCCGTGTTCCGTGACGGCATCTTCGACTCCCAGAACGTCGCCTTCTGGTCGGACGCGGAGGAGCGCTACCTCTGCTACTTCCGCACCTGGACCGGCCAGGGCTACTCGGGTTTTCGAACCGTCAGCCGCACGACCAGCGAGGACTTCCGCCAGTGGTCGGCGCCGGAGGTCATGACCTTCGGAGGCACTCCGCAGGAGCACCTCTACACCAACCAGACCCATCCCTACTTCCGGGCCCCGCACGTGTACGTCGGGCTCGCGGCGCGGTTCTTCCCCGGCAAGCGCGTCCTGACGGATGCGGACGCCGCTCGCCTGGGGGTCGACCCCGGGTACTTCCGCGACTGCTCGGACGCGGTGCTGCTGACCTCGCGGGGCGGCTCCGCCTACGACCGCACCTTCATGGAGGGCCTGCTGCGTCCGGGGATCGGGCTCGAGAACTGGGTCTCGCGGTCCAACTACCCGGCCCTGGGCATCGTCCGCACAGGGGCGACCGAGATGTCGCTCTACGTCAACCAGAGCTACGCCCAGCCGACCGCCCACCTCCGGCGGTACTCGCTGCGCCTCGACGGCCTCGCAGCGGTGGTCGCTGGCTACGAGGGCGGGGAGCTGCTGACGCGGCCGTTCACCTTCGAGGGCGACGAGCTGACGCTCAACCTCGCGACCTCGGCCGCGGGGCAGCTGCGCGTGGAGGTCCAGGACGAGGCGGGGGAGGCGCTCGAGGGCCTCGCCCTCGCGGACGCCGTGCCCCTGGTGGGGAACGACCTCGAGCGCCGCGTGACCTGGTCGAGCGGCGCGGACCTGGGGAGCCTCGCGGGGACGACGATCCGTCTGCGCATCCAGCTCCAGGACGCGCACCTCTACTCGCTGCGCTTCCGTCGGAGGGCCGAGGCCCTGCAGGAAGACCGGCCGGGCGATCGCTAGGCTGCGCCCGTGCGGATCTGCCTCCTCACCAATCAGGAGCTGGACACGGTCCCGTTCCCGGCCGACGACTGGCCGTGCGATCCCCGGCCGTTCCTGCCGGAGGACGAGTGGACCCTCTGCACCCTGGAGGACCGCTTCACCTCGGTGGCGGCGATCGAGGCCGAGCTGGCGAAGGGCTACGACCTCTTCTTCAACCTCTGTGACGGGGCCGAGGGGCAGGACATCCCCGGGATCGAGGTGGTCCAGACCCTGGAGCGCGCCGGCGTGGCCTTCACGGGCGCCACGTCGTCCTTCTACGAGCCGACCCGCCAGCAGATGAAGGACGCCTGCGCCTCGGTGGGGGTCGCGACGCCGCGTGGGCTGCTGGTCTCGAACGACGAGGAGCTCGAGCGGGCCGCCGCGGAGCTGCGCTTCCCGCTCTTCGTGAAGCGCCACAACAGCTACGCCAGCGTCGACCTCAGTCGTCGCTCCCGGGTCCACACCGTCGCTGGCCTCCGCCAGCAGGTGCGCAAGATCGTGACGCGCCACGGCGCGGCGCTGGTCGAGGAGTACGTCGACGGACCCGAGTGCGCGGTCCTGGTGGCCGAGAACCCCGACGACCCGGCCCGGCCCATCACCTACACGCCGGTCCAGTACCGGTTCCCCCCGGGGGAGTCCTTCAAGCACTCGAAGCTGAAGTGGCAGGACTACGACG
>WTJQ01000428.1 GCA_011524785.1 Planctomycetota bacterium
CGGCGTCCGGCCGGTAAGCCGGGCCGCTGGAGAGGCGGGCCAGCTGTTGGTGGTCACCGGGCCCCTGGGGGGCTCACGCCTGGGGCGTCACCTGCGGCCCGTCCCACGCCTGGCTGAGGGGGAGGCCCTCGCGCGAGCCGGGGTCAGGTGCTTCATGGACGTCTCCGACGGCTTGGCCCGGGACGCCGCGCGACTGGCGGCGACGGCCGGGGTCGGCCTGGAGCTGGACCTCGCGGCGGTCCCGCTCCACCGTGATGCCCGCCGCGCGGCACGCGCGTCGGCTCGGAGTCCGCTGGAGCACGCGCTGCACGACGGCGAGGACCACGAGCTGCTGGCCCTCGCCCCGCCGCGGAGCTGGCGGCGGCTCGAGGCAACTGGCGCGGTGCCTCACGCACGCGTCATTGGCCGGTCCGTTGCTGGATCCGGCCTCTGGCTCCTGGACGGGGAGGGTCGCCGACGCTGGGATGGTCGTGGTGGATGGACCCATGGATCCTGAGGCGCGCGGCCTCGCGTGGACGAGCCCCTCGCCCGAGGCGACGGAGGCCCTGGGCGAGTTCCTGGGGGAGCACCTGCCGGCGGGAACGGTCGTCGCGCTGGATGGGGACCTCGGCGCCGGGAAGACGACGCTGACGCGAGGGATCGGCCGGGGCCTCGGGAGGTACGAGGTCAGCAGCCCTACGTTCACCCTCCACGACCTCCACGAGGGTGGGCGGCTGCCGCTGTCGCACTTCGACGCCTGGATGGAGGGGCGCGAGAAGGCGCTCTTGGACGATGGTGGCGACGAGTGGCTGGGCGCCGAGGGGGTGGCCGTCGTGGAGTGGGCCGACCGCGTCGCACGCTGGCTTCCCGAGCCCAGGCTCGAGGTGCGGCTCGCCCACCGGGGCGAGAAGGAGCGGAGTCTCGAGCTCAGCGTCCTGGGTGACGTGTCCGAGGGCCTGGGGGCGGCGTTGGTGCGAGTCCTCCAGGACCTCGCCGGAGCCCTCCCCACCCTGGCCGAGGGGCCGCCAGCCGAGGCCCCGGGGTTGGGCGAAGGGATCCCCGAGAATCCCTGAACCCCCGCCTGCGAGCCGCGTTCATGCCCCCGTTGGAGAGCTCCGAGCCGGACCCCGAGGCGCCTGAGACGGCCCCTGGGGAGCCCGGAGGCCCGCAGGACCCCCTCGTGGCCCTGCAGGCCGGGGATCCTCGACCCTTCGAACGTTTCGTCCACGATCAGGCTCCCGGCCTGGTCGGCTTCTTCCTCAGGCTCGGGGCCACGCGCTCCGAGGCCGAGGACCTGGCCCAGGACTCCTTCCTCCGCATGGTGCAGCGCCTCGATCGTTACCAGCCCCAGGGCCGCCCTCAGGCCTGGCTGCTCCGGATCGCGCGGAACGCCTGGATCGACCGGCGCCGTCGCGACGCGATTCGCCCCTGGCGATCCGGCGGCGCAGTGGTCGACGACCTCGAGCTGCCGGTCGCGGAGCCGGGCCCCCTCGCGGCGGCCGAGGAGCAGGAGGACCAGGACCGCCTCCACGGGGCCCTCGAACGCCTGCCCCAGGGGCAGAGGGAGGTCTTCGAGCTGGGTGGCCTCCAGGGGCTCCCGTACGGAGAGGTGAGCGAGCTACTGGGGATCCCGGTTGGGACCGTGAAGTCGCGCATGCACCACGCGGTGCGGCGCCTGCGCAGCCTCCTCGAGGGGCCCGGAGGGGAGGCATGAGGCTCGAACCGGAGGAGCATCTCGACGCGGCGCTGGGCCAGCTCTCCTCATCGCGCCTGGATCAGGCGGACGCCGAGGACCGGGCGGCCATCGAGGACCTCGAGGGATTCCTGGCGTCGACCCGTCGGATGGCTACGCGGGCCGTCCAGGGCGAGGCCGAGTCCGGAGCTCGCGTCGCCGAGCGCGTTCTCCTCGAGACCACCCGCGCGGACATGACCTGGCGCGGGGACCTCCGCGTCGTCAAACGATTCCTGCGGAGGCGTCTCGATCAGTCGCCGCCCCTCCGGGCCGTCGCAGCCCTCCTCCTGCTCCAGGTGCTCCTCGCTCCCGGGGTGCTCGCGTTCCTGGCTCTGCGGCCCGCCCCCGTGCGCCCCGAGGTCCGCCTCGGACTCGAGCTCCCGGCCGATGAGGTCGAGCTGAGGGAGGCCGAGCAGCAGCTCGCCGAGGCCCTCCCCGTGCCCCTCGTCGAGGACCAGCTGCCTGGCTCGCGGGACGCTCTCAGGGCCGCGGAGGCGCGGGCCGTTCAGTGGCTCGAGGAGCTGGACGTCCAGGGGACCGATCCCCTGGCACAGGCGCTCGCATGGCGTGCGCAGCTGGCGCGGCCCCGCGCGGATGTCGGGAGTCGGCCCGCTTCGGAGCTGGCGCTTGCGGCGGAGGACGACCTGTCCATCCGGTCGATCCTCCTCGAGGCGGAGCTGGACCGGTTCTGCCGCGGCAGCCTGCTGGGCGATCCTGAGGCCGCCGCTCGCGCGCTGCTGGTCGGGGCACCTGAGGAGCGCTCGGCCGCGGAGGCGGACCTCTGGCGACGGGCGACCGGCCGTGCGCGGAGCCTCGGGCTCCTGCGCGAGGAGACCGTGGTCCCGAGGTCCGGCCACGACTCGTCCGGGGAGGCCTGGCTGCGCGCGTTCGCCGCGGTCGCGAACGAGCGCGGCGTGGCGTTGCCCATCCGATAGCGTCGCTGGCAGGACCAGGGCCGTTCATTGGCGTGGTGGGTTCGATCGTGCACGGCAGGTCGAGCGGCACCGCTCACGAGGCCGCCATCGATGCAGGGCCGGGTCTCGAGGGTGGGGATGCCGCCCCTCGGCAGAGGTACTCTGTGGGCATGCTGACGCGCTGCGCCCCGCTCCTGCTGCTGATGCCCCTGGTCTCGGCCCAAGAGGGCTCCGACCAACTCCGGGCGTTCCTCGAGGGCGGGCCGCACGTCGCCTCCGACGGCAGCGCTCTGGAGCTGCTTCCACTGACCCTGGAGCAGGCGGTCGAGCTGGCACTGCGGGCCAACCTGGACCTGGAGCGCGCGGGCGTGGAGGTCGAGGTCGCACAGGCGGGTGCCCGAGGCGCGTGGGGCACGTTCGACTGGGACCTCACCGGGACCGTCAGCTACTCCTCGGACGAGCGCCCTGGCTCCAACGTCTTCGAGGCGGGCTCGATCGAGAGCGAGGGGCGCAACGGCAACCAGTCGCTCCGGCGCGCATTGTCGACGGGCGGCAGCTTCGCTGTGGACTTCAACGTCAACAACACCGAGACGACCAGCCCCTTCGCCGTGGGCGATCGCTTCACGCGGGACGGGCTGAGCATGTCGTTCACCCAGCCCTTGGCGCGTGGAGCTTGGCGTGAGTACGCGACGGCCACCCAGCGTGAGCGCGAGCTGGAGTGGACGCGGACCGTCGAGTCGCGCCGGGGCTCGCGGCAGGACCTGGTGCGTCGGGTCCAGCTGGCGTACTGGGACCTCGTGGCCGCCGGGGAGCAGTGGACCGTGAGCGTGTCCTCCCTCGAGCTCGGTCTCGAGCTGCTCGCCAAGCGCGAGCGAGAGCTCGAGGCGGGGATCGGGACCGAGGTCGAGGTGCTTCAGGCCCAGGCAGAGGTCGCCACGCGGCTCGAGGCTGGACTGCTGGCTCGCAACGAGCTGCAGAAGCTGGCGGACGACCTGAAGCTCGTCGTCCTGGGGGAGCCGGCCAGTGAACTGTGGACGCGGGCCCTGGTCGCCGAGACCGGACTCCCTCCGCAGGTCGATGCCTCCGATGTCCCCAGCTGGGCGGATGCGATGCTGGTGGCACTCGAGAATCGCTCGGACCTGCGGGTGCAGCGGGTCGGGGTCGAGACGGCTCGCCTCGGCCTCCTCCGGGCGGAGTCCGAGCGCCTCGCGGGCGTGGACCTGGAGGTCTCCGCCTCGAGCAACGGCCAGAGCACGGACCCCTCGCAGGCCCTGGACGACACCCTGGGGTTCGAGTTCCCCGGCTGGTCCGTGAGGCTCACCTACAACATGCCCATCGGCAATCGCACCGCGAACCAGGCCGTGATCGCTGCCGAGGGCCGGGTGCGCCTGGCCCGGATCGACCAGCAGCAATCGGAGATGGCGGCGGTCGCCGAGGTGCGCGATGCGGTCCGCCAGGTGCGCTACCGCGCCGAGGCCGTGCGCGCTGCCGAGGCCAGCCTCCGGCTCGCCGAGCTCCAGCTGGAGGCCGAGCAGGCGCGGTACGACGAGGGCCTGTCGACCAACTTCCAGGTGCTGGAATTCCAGCGTGACCTGGTCGAGGCGCGCCGCGGCGAGCGGCAGGCTCGAGTCGAGTACGTGAAGGCCCGCACGCAGCTCCTGGCTGCTCAAGGCCTCCTGGACGGGGAGCGCGCGCAATGAGCGAGTACGAGATCGATCGGAACGGCGCACCGGAGAGACCTTCCGGCGGCCTCGCCGGGAAGGTGGGGGCCCTGGCCGTCCTCGGCGTCCTCGTCGGGGCAGCCCTGTGGTCCTCGGGGAGTGAGCCCGCGCCCGCACTCTCGTCTCGCGAGCGGCTCCTTGCGGACCCTCGCGTGCGCCGTCTGACCGACGACTGCGGGATCGGGCTGGCGTTCAACGAGGACACCTCCGATCTCGTCCCCGTCCTGGTGAGCAAGCTCGAGATGGGGATGCTGGAGCCCCTTCAGATGGCGACGCGCGAGCTCGCGCGCATCGGAGCCCCTGCCGTGCCGGAGCTCCAACGCCTCTACGATCGCGCCGCGGCGACCGCGTTCCTCCAGGGCGTGGTCAAGAACGTCGTGGAGGTTTGCGCCCTGATGGAGGACCCGGCGGGCCTCTCCATCCTCCGCTCGACGCTGAGCCATGCGTCGGAACCCCTTCGCCTGGCAGCGGCCGATGGCATGTCCCGGCACGGGGAGGCCGAGGACTACGACCGCGTCCTCGGCTGGGTCCAGGGCGCGTCGAGCACCACCGCGCGGCTCACCTACGCGCGAGCCCTGCGCGGGATGGATCAAGACCGGTTCGTGGAGGACCTCCTCCGCTGGCTGGAGATGGGCCACCACTCCGACATCTATGCCCAGGTGGCGGACGTCGCCACGGAGGTCGCGCCCGGCCCAGCGGTAGCGCGCCTCGCGGAGGCTGCGGGCTTCCACGACGTGACTCCGGCGGCTCGGCTGTACCTGATCGCGCCAGCCGCGCGTGACGGGGACGCGCTCCTGCTCGAGGAGCTGCTGGCCACGGCCCAGGGGGAGCACCCTGGCCGGGCCTCGCTCGCACTCGATGCCCTGGCACGGATCGGATCGACCGGCGCCTTGGTCGAGGTCCTCACCAACGACCTGCGCCTGGACGTCCGGCTCTCGGTGCTCGGCTCGGTCGAGCGGGTCGACGACGAGGCCGCTGCTCTCGACCTGCTGCGGCTCGGCCTCCAGGATCCCGAGCCCCGGGTTCGCGAGGTCGCTCTCGAGGCCCTCGTCGGGCGCGGGGACGCCGAGGCGCGGAGCCGGGCCATTCAGCTGCTGCGCGGGACCCAGGCGGAGCGCGAGCAGGGGATCGATGCCTTGCGCGTTGCGTGGGACTCCAATCCCGGTGCTGAGGTCGAGGCCCTGACGCTGCTCGATCCCCTCGTGCGCGCGGCGCAGGATCGTGGTGCGCGGATCGCGCTCCTCCAGACCCTGAGCCATGTCCCTTCGACGGCCGCTGCCGAGCTGCTCTGGGAGCAGGTGGAGGCCTTCGAGGGCAAGGTGAAGGGCGTGACGCCCCACCGCTTCGTTTGCGGCCTGTCCTGGAACACCGGCGAGCCCGGGCGCGCGCTGCTGCGGTCTCGGCTTCGGACCGAGACCGATCCCGAGCGCCGGCTCGATCTCATCGAGTGGATCTGGCAGGACCGATCCGAGGCGAGCCGGGAGACCCTCCTCGAGGCCTTGCTGGAGCCGATCGACGGCCTGGACCCGGACGCGCGTCCTCTCGAGGTCCTGTACCTCGCCGACCGCCTGGCGGTCATGGGGCCTGCCGACGTGGTCGCACCCCGAATCGAGTGGGTCTACAAGGAGTCGACCGATCCGGTCGTCCGGCCAGCCCTGCAGTGCCTGCTCTGGCAGTGGTTCGGGGACACCCGCTTCATGAGGAACTGATCCAGCGCCGAT
>WTJQ01000180.1:0-13991 GCA_011524785.1 Planctomycetota bacterium
GTCCAGCGCTGGAGCCGGTCCGGCGCGGAGCCCTGGGCCATGGAGCCCACGACCAGCATGCTCGGCTCGATCGCCAGGAGCGTGGCGGCATCGAGGCCGAGGTCCCAGCTGCGCTCCGTGCTCAGGACCCCGTCCTCCCCGATCTCGAGGAGCGAGAGAGAGCCCGACCGGGTGACGACGGCGATCGAGTCGCGCCTGGGGCTCGTCAGCGGGCCCGCCGCCATCAGGTGCGGCACGCCCTCGAGCTCCACCCCCGATGCGTGCGGCGCGAAGGGGTCGAGCGACACGACCTCGCGGGTGCTACGGCTCGCGACGATCACGCGCGCGCCCTCGGGCGTGCGGACGACGGCCGGAGCGAGGGGCCAGTCGCCCACCGGGTGACGGACGAGCTCGCCCAGCGCGCCGTCCAGCACCACGAGCGCCGCGGGCCGGGCACCCGCTCGGTGAGTGACGAGGACCTCGGCTCGACCGTCCTCGTCGAGGTCGGTGACGACCACGCCCTCGGGGCGCCCGCCGATGGCGAGCTCGAAGCGTGCGTCGAGCTCCAGGGGGAAGGGCAGCGTGAGGGGAGCGCTCGCGTGCTGCCCCGGCGGGGCGCCCTCGGGTCGGGAACTCTCGTGGGCGGAGCCGTGGGCCTCGTGGCCGTGGCGCCCGTGGTCGTGCTCCCCGCCAGCGCTCTCCTCGGGTGCGCAGGCCGCCACGAGCAGGAGCGCGACGAGGCCTGTCAGGCCCTCTCGCGCGCGCGGGCGCGAGGCAGGGCCGATCTCGACGGCGCCGCTTGGGCCTCGGCGCTGCTCCGCGCTCGGCAGGTGCATGGCGCCATGATGGGTGGGCCCCGATCCGCAGGCAACCGCGGGTCGCCCGGGCCGTGCGCGCGCGCGCCCGGACGGCGGCGTCGGCCCACGGCTACGATGGCGTCCATGCCCCGTCCGGTCCTCGTCCTCGTGCTGCTCGGCGCTCTCTTGGCGGGCGTCTGGGTCGCGGCCGGGGGAGGACCCGAGGAGCCCGAGCCGGCTCCCACCGCGCTGACCCCCGACAGGCTGCCGGCAGTCGCGCTCCCCCAGCCGGTCGGCCCCGCTGCCGACCTCGAGGCGCCCCGCGCCGCGACGGTGGGCGAGAGCGAGCCGGAGGGGATCGCCCTGCCGCACCCCCTCGAGGTCGAGCTCACCCTGCTCGCACCCGCCGGGATCGAGGTCCCCGCCGACTGGCCCGCGCCCGGCAGCGGCGCGAACGCCCGCTTCTCGGGAGTGATCACGGGACCGGACGCGCAGGGCCTCCAGGCGCGTCTCGAGTTCGAGCACGGGACCAACGCGCCGCGCGTGATCGAGACCGACTCCTCGGGGCGCTTCGGTGCCAACGACCTCTGGCCGGGCGTCGCCGTCGTGCGCGTCACGACCTCGACCGGCCTCGTCGCGCGCCGGGAGGTGCTCCTGCGCAGCCTGGCCGAGGCGCGCCTCGGGCTCAGCTTCGCCGCGCCGGCCGTCGTGCTCGGGCGCGTCGAGGACCTGTTCGGCGAGCCCATCTCCTCGGCCGAGGTCGAGATCGACGGGAACCGCGCCTTCACCGACGTCGACGGCAACTTCTCCATCCGCAAGGTCGCTTCCGGCCTGCGCATCGTGGGGACGGCTCGGGCGAGCGGGTACGCGGCGCAGCGAGAGCTCCTCTCCCTCGAGCGCGGCTCGGTGGTGGAGGAGGGACGCCTGACGTTCCGGCTGCCGAAGGGGACCTCGCTCGACGTCGTCGTGCCCCAGGCGATCGGGGCGCGGGAGCCCGTCCAGGTGCTGGTCTTCGCAGCGAGCGGCGCGACGGCGCGCGGGCAGAGTCGCTTCCCCTGGGAGTGGCTGATGCCGCTGGAGGTGCCTGCTGGAGGACGGCTGCACCTCGAGGACCTGCCGCCCGAGACGGTGACCCTCGTCCCGTTCCACAGCGGTGCCGTGGCGGTCCCCTCTCAGCAGAATTGCAAGCTCGACGCCGGACGTGAGAACGTGGCGACGATCCGGCTCGAGCCGGGTGCGTCGATCCGCGGGCGACTCGTTCGCGAGGGCGCGCCCGTTTCGGGCGCCGTCGTGCGGCTCGAGGCCCCCGATCGCTCGAACGCGACCACGCGCGCCCTCGGCCGCCGGCCCATGTTCCACCAGGAGGCCATCTTCCCGCACGTGCACGCGGCGCGGCAGGAGGTCCGCACGCCGAGCTCCGGCAAGTTCGTGCTGAGTGCCTACCCGGTGGCGGGGACCCGCCTCTACCTGGAGGCCGCGACGCCCGACGGCCGCTTCGTGGCGAGAGCCCGCGTCGAGGCGGGACCCGCGGGAGTGGACCTCGGGGACCTGGAGCTGCTTCCTCGCGCGGAGGACGACGCGTCCGGCGTCCTGACCCTCGAGCTGGCTCCGCGCCTGCGGGGGGTCGACCTCGACGTGCGGGTCCAGGGGGCGCCCCGGGATCGGGTGCGGATCCGCCCCGGCGAGGACCACGCCGTCGAGGGCCTGGCTCCGGGCCTCTGGCGCGTGGACGCGCGCTACCGCGATCAGCGCCTGGCCTCCGGGAAGCAGGCCCGCATTGGCGAGGGCGCCGAAGGCTCGCTGCGCCTGCCCGTCCCGGCTGCCGCCACGGTCGCGCCGACCCGCGAGGAGCTTGGTCTGGGCCGCACGGGGCCGCCGCCCCTCGATGGTTCGCGCTGAGCCGGATCCCGCGCGACCGCCCGTGGCTAGAATCGCGGCGATGAAGACCCTCACCCTCGGCGGGGACCCGCTTCGGCTCGACGATCTGGGGCCGCTCGTCGACGGGGAGCGCCTGCGTCTCCGCGTCCCGGCGCCGGCGCTGGCCCAGCTGAAGGCCTCGCGGGCCATGGTCGACGAGGCGGTGCGGGGCGGCGAGGTCGTCTACGGCCTCACCACGGGCTTCGGGAAGCTCAAGAACGAGGCCGTGGCGCGGGAGGACCTCCGCGAGCTCCAGCGCAACCTCGTGCTGAGTCACTGCGTCGGTGGGGGCGAGGCCATGCCGCTGGAGGAGGCGCGGCTGGTCGTGCTGCTGCGCATCGTGTCGCTGCTGCGCGGCGTGAGCGGCGTGCGCCCGGCACTCGTGCGCCGCCTGGTGCGCTTCTTCAACGCGGACCTGATCCCCGAGATCCCGCAGCAGGGCTCGGTGGGGGCCAGTGGCGACCTCGCTCCGCTGTCCCACATGGTCGCCGCGTGGATGGGGCACGGCTTCCTGTGGCTGGAGGGTCGTCGCCTCAAGGCCTCGGTCGCCCTCCGGCGCGCCGGGGAGGAGCCCCTCGCCCTCGAGGCCAAGGAGGGGCTCGCCCTGATCAACGGCACCGAGGTCATGAAGGCCCTGGCCACGTGCGCGGTCTGGCGCGCGCGACGGCTGTCGAAGGCGGCGGACATGATCGCGGCCACGAGCGTCGAGGCCCTGCGCGGCTCGCCGCGTCCCTTCCGCGAGCGACTCGCCGAGCTCAAGCGCAACGAGGGGCAGCGCCGGACCGCCACGAACGTGACGCGGCTCCTCGAGGGCAGCGTGATCGTCACCAGCCACGAGGACTGCGACCGGGTCCAGGATCCCTACAGCCTGCGCTGCGTGCCCCAGATCCACGGGGCCTTCAAGACCGCGCTCCAGCACGTGGACGACGTGCTGGCGGGGGAGCTCAACGCCGTCACGGACAACCCGATCGTCGACCCCGTCACGCGGGAGGTCTTCAGCGCCGGCCTGTTCCACGGGCAGCCCCTGTCGATGATCCTCGACTACCTCGGGCTCGCGACCTGCACCCTCGCCAACGTCAGCGAGCGCCGCATCGAGCAGCTGGTGAACCCGGACCTCTCCCGGCTCCCCGCGTTCCTCACGCCCGAGCCCGGCCTGCACTCGGGCCTGATGATCGCGCAGTACGCGGCCGCCTCCCTGGCCTCGGAGAACAAGGTGCTCGCGCATCCGGCCTCGGCCGACACCATCCCGACCAGCGCCAACCAGGAGGACCACGTGTCGATGGGCGTGACCGCGGGCCGGAAGGCGCGCACGATCCTCGCCAACACGCGCCGGGTCCTCGCGATCGAGTGGGTCTGCGCGGCCCAGGGGCTCGAGCTCGCCGGCGAGCTCGCGCCGGGCACGGGCGTGGAGCTGGGACGGGCCTGCCTCCGGGAGCGCGTGCGCCCGCTCGTGGGCGACCGCTACCTCAAGCCCGACCTCGACGCCGCCGAGGAGCTGCTCCTCAGCGGCGCGCCCGTCGCCGCGGTCGAGGCGGAGCTGGGACCCCTCGAGGCCTGACTCGGCTCAGTCGCCCTTCCTGGGCAGCCAGAGGTCGAGCAGGACCAGGAGGCCTGCGAGGCCCACACCCCCGGCGTGGGCGGCTCCGCCGATCATGATGCCGGTCACCCAGCCGGCCATCTCACGGGCGAGCCACCACGACACCAGGTCGAGGAGCAGCCCGACGCTGATCAGGAGGGAGATCCCGCTGACCAGGCCGCGGCCGAAGCGCGTGCCCCAAAGGAGCAGCACCGCGCCGAGGGCCACCGTGAAGAGGGACAGAGAGTGGGCGTGCGTGGACGCGAGCAGGAGCTTCAGGTCCGTCGGCGCGACCTCGTTGTCGAACGCCACCGCACGGACGTCGTCCAGGTACTCGAGCATCGGCTCGGCCTTGAGGTCCGGCTCGGCCCCCCGCGAGTGGCAGGAGAGGCAGTTCACGTCCAGCAGGTCGGCCGGGACCATGTCCCCGAGGTCGAGGTTGTCCCAGTCCTCCACGATGCGACCCGAGCCCAGCCAGGCGAGGAGGGCGTCGCGCTCCTCCTGGGGCACCGGGTGCGCGTCCCCGGGATGTCCCTCCTCGAGCGCGGTCCGGAGCGGCGACGGGGAGAGCACCCCGTGGTACACGCCCTCGATGTCGGTCGTGGTCAGGCCCTCCTTCCCGTCGCGAGGTCCATGGTGGTCGACCATGTGCAGGCCCGAGGCCGCGTAGCCGCCCAGCAGGACGACGACCAGCGCGGTCAGGGAGAGGCGCATCCCGAGGGGGAGCGCGCGCAGGGGGAAGGGGGACATGGGCCGGCGCTCACTTGGACGCGAGGTCCGCTTCGGTGATGGCCAGGGGCTCGCCCGCGAGGAGGGACTCCTGGACCTTGATGGCGACGGCGGTGGCGCGCAGGCCCTCCTCGGCCGAGCAGGGCACGGCGTCGCCCTCGGTGACGGCCTTGAAGAAGTCGTCGAGCGCGTACCAGAGCGGGCGGTTGGGGAGCCCCACGCCCTCCTTCAGCTTGCCCTGGGAGGCGAGCTTCGTGGCCTCGGCGATGAGGGTGATCCCCTCGTCGTTGTGGAACTGCTGGCGGTTGGCGTAGACCTCCCAGCCCTGCGTGGGGGCGTCGGCCTCCTTGAACAGCCAGCCGTGGGACCAGGCGAGCTTCACCGCGCCCATCGTGCCCATCATCACCTCGTGGGTCCCCTCGTACGAGTTGCCGAGGGTCGCCGACCAGTCGAGGGCCGCGCCGTCCTTGAACGTGAGCCGGGCGTGCACGGTGTCCGCCACGGTCCGGCCGTCGCGCCAGGCCAGGACGCCTCCCTCGGCCTCGACCTTCACCGGGTAGTCGCCCCGGAACCAGTGGAACACGTCGAACTGCTGGGCCCCGACCTCACCAGGCAGACCCAGGGTGACCTCGGAGTCGAGGCGCCAGTTGAGGGCCTTGGAGCGGGCCGGATCCGAGGCCGGCGTCTGCCACGAGTTCTTCTCATTGGTCTGCGCGCGCATGGTGACCATGTCGCGGATCGCTCCCGACCGCACGAAGGAGCGGGCCAGGCCGTAGACGGGGTTGGCGCGACCCTGCAGGCCGGTCTGGAAGACCTTGCCGGAGGAGGCCGCCGCCGCCGCGATGGCGCGGGCGTCCGTCACCGAGTGGGCGAGGGGGGCCTCGCAGTAGACGTGCTTCCCGGCGGCGAGGGCCTCCTCGCACGGCTGACGGTGCAGGTGGGTGGGCGTCGCGACGAGGACCGCGTCGATGTCGGGGTGAGCGGCCAGCATGGAGGCCGCGTCCGGATGCCCCTGGGCTCCGCGCGCCCGGCGGGCGGCCGAGGACAGCCGCCGCTCGTCGGTGTCGCAGTAGGCCACCACGGTGACCTCCTCGAACTTGCCCAGCTCCGCGAGCATGGCGCGGCCCTGGCGGCCGACGCCCACGAGGCCGATCCGCACGGGAGCGCGCAGCGGCTTGCGGGCGGCGAGGAGCTCGGGTTGGAGCAGGGAGGCGGCGGTGCCGGCTCCGGCCATGAGGAGGGTGCGGCGGTCGGGGGAGGTCATGGAGGTCAGGAGCAGAGGGGAGTCGGGGCTGCGCTGGCGGACCAGCTGCCGTCGGGTTCCTGGAGCAGCGCGTCCAGGTCGTTCGGGAGGAGTGCCGGGGCCGCGCCGGCGACGAGCGCCGTCGACCAGGCGTCGCAGAGCGCCGCGGACGCTCCGCGGACCACGGCTGCAGGGCGGCCACTCTCGACCCCCTGTCCGGTACGGGGGTCCAGGACGTGGGCGTGCGCGCCGGCCTCGGGCGTCCCCACGCGGGCGCGCGCCGCCGACACGCTCATCGCGCTCCGGGCGAGCTCGAGGACGGGGGCGCCGGGCTGCGAGCCGACCACCACGCGCCAGCTGGATCGGCCGGGAGGAGGCTCGAGGGCCAGCACGGTGGAGGTGCCGCCATGCAGGAGGGCACAGCGCACGTCCTCCTCCTCGAGGATCGCGGCGGCCGCGTCGAGGGCCGCGCCCTTCGCGATGCCCCCCAGGTCCAGCCCCATGCCGGCCCGCGCCAGGCGGACCGCTTGCCGGTCGCCGTCGAGCTCGAGGCCCTCGACGTCGAGGGTGGCGGCCTCCGGGTCAGGGCCTGCCTCCCCCCGCAGGCCGAGGGACTCCAGCAGGGGGGCGAGCAGCGGGTGGAAGGCCCCCTCGCTGGCAGCGTGCACCGAGCGGGAGAGCTCGAGCAGCTCGAAGGTCTCGGGGTCGACGCGGGTCCACGCGCCGCTGCCGGCCAGCCGCGCGAGGTGGGCCACCAGCGAGTCCTTCGCGAAGGCGTTCCAGAGGCCGTGCAGGGTGCGCACCTCTTCCAGCGCCGCTTCGCCGGCGGCGCGCAGGTGCTCCTCACGCTGCCCCGCCAGGACCAGCTCGAAGCGGGTCCCCATGGCGGGGCAGGCGAGGCGGAGCGGCATCGGGGTCCGCGATCAGAGGGCGCGCGTGGCGCCGGTCGCCGGGTCGTAGGCCCAGGAGGCGCCGGTCCACATGGAGCGGGTGGCGAGGTCGACGACCACCATCACCTGCGCGGCCAGCTCGACCTGGCTGCGGTTCTGCTCGCGGGAGCGCACGCACTGGAGCCAGTCGAGGCGGAGGGCCTCCTGCGGCGAGACGCGCTTGCACTCGTGGCGCTCCGCGTCGATGTCGTCGACGAAGATGCGCTCGGGACGCAGCTCGCAGTCGTTCGAGCCAAGGTAGAGGTTGGCCTCGTGTCCGCGGACCATGACCTCGAGGCCCTGCTCGTTGCAGGTCGAGCCCGCGACGATCATGGTGTGCTCCTTCTCGAACTCGACGGTCAGGAAGACCTGGTCGTGGTTCTCCATGGCCTTGTCGATGTAGTGCCCGCCGTTCGCGCTGACGCGCGTGGGCCACCCGCGATCGATGGCGAACATCATCGGCGTCATCATGTGCACGAGCAGGTCGCCGATGATCCCGGTCGACCACTTCTTGTAGCGGCGCCAGCGGTGGTAGACCTCGGTGTCGAAGTCCATCGCGCCCTTCGGACCGCACCAGCGCTCCCAGTCGAGGGTCTTGCCCGGCTCGACGGCCTTGTTGATGCCGTACAGCCACTCGCCGTTGCGCGAGTTGCGGCAGTAGCTGGTCTGGCTCAGGGTCGGGTGGCCGATCCGGCCCTCGGCGATCCACTTCCGCGCGACCTGGTACTTCTCGTACATCATGTACTGGGTGCCGACCTGGAGCCGCATGTGCGGGTTGGCCGCCATGGTGTCGCGCATCCACAGCGCCTCCTCGATGGAGAGCGTCATGGGCTTCTCGCAGTAGACGTCCTTGCCGGCAGCGATCGCGTCCACCGCCTGCGCCGCGTGCCAGTGCTCGGGGGTCGCGATCAGGACGCAGTCGATGTCCTCGCGGGCGAGCAGCTCCTCGTGGTCCTTGTAGCCGAGCACCTCGACGCCCTGCTGGCGGCTGCGCGCGTCGTTGAGGGCCTTGTCGAGGTTGATCTGGTTCACGTCGCAGAGGGCCACGACGTCGAACGCCTCGAGGTTGTTCTCGCGCTGGCCGAGCATCGAGCCCAGGTGCCCGCGTCCCATGCCGCCGCAGCCGATGATCGCGACCTTGAGGCGCTCGCCCTCGGGCTTGGGGCCCTTGGCGGGGGCCTTGGGGACGAGGCGCTTCTCGTCCTGGGCGCGAGCTGCGCCGAGGGTCAGAGCGCCCGCGGCGCTGGAGGAGAGGAGCAGGCGGCGAGAGGGGAGGGCAAGGCTCATGGGGGTCCTCGGTGAGGGGTGAACGAACGCCCCGAGTCTAACCGTCGATCGCCCGAAGTGATCGTTGCGGTCGCCGCGGGCCGCCTCGATGATCGGCCGCATGATCATCACGGCCTGCACCGCGCTCCTCGCCTCCTCGCTCCTGCTCCAGCCGGGTCCCGGGCTGGACGGCTGGCAGGGGCTCTTCGATGGCGAGACCCTCGAGGGCTGGACCACCACCGGCGGTCGCTACGACGGCAAGGCGGTCTGGGCGGTCGAGGGCGGTGCCATCACCGGCCGCGAGGGGCCGGGCCGGGCTGGCGGTCTCATCTACACCGAGACGCCCTGGAGCGACTTCGAGTTCGAGTGCCAGGCGTGGGTCGACTACCCCTTCGACTCGGGCGTCTTCGTCCGCATGCGGCCGGACCAGGACGGCATGCAGTTCACCCTGGACAACCGGCCGGGCGGCGAGATCGGGGCGCTGTACAGCGCGGGCTACTTCCTCCACAACCCCGCCGGCGCCGGGCTGTGGGAGCAGGAGGCCTGGAACCACGTCCGGGTGCGTGTCGCGGGGAACCCCATGCACTGCGAGATGTGGATCAACGGCACCAAGACCACCGACCACCGCCTCGCCGACGGCACCCGCCCGCTCGCGACCACCGGGCTGATCGGCCTGCAGGTGCACGGGGGCGGGAACGCGCCCGAGGGGGCCAAGGCGGCCTTCAAGGACATCCGCGTGCGACCGCTCCCGGCGGGCACGGGGGACTACTGGACCACCGATGAGGGCGGCCGGATGGCGCTCACGGCCGCCGGTGCGCGCGCGGGCTGGGAGAGCCTCTTCAACGGCCGGGACACGACCGGCTGGGAGGCCCAGGGCGACGGCCGCGGATACCGCGCGCGCGACGGCATGCTCGAGTTCCTCGTCGAGGGGGGCTCGCCCCAGCTCGTGACCACGCGCGACTTCCAGGACTTCCAGCTGCGCCTCGACTTCAAGATCGCGCGCCGGGCGAACTCGGGACTGTTCCTGCGCGCGAGGAGGGACGGCAGCAATCCCGCCTACAGCGGCCGCGAGGTGCAGATCCTCGACGACCACAACTGGGAGGCCGACACGAACTCCAAGCTGAAGGCCTGGCAGTTCACCGGCGCCCTCTACGGAGCCGTCGCACCGTCGCAGAAGGCGCTCCGGCCCAACGGGGAGTGGAACACCCTGTGCGTCACCCTGGACGGCCCGCGGATGGTGACGGTCCTCAACGGGCGCATCCTCTACGACGTGGACACCGAGGGCCTGACCCCCGAGCAGGGGGCGGCCTTCGCCGAGCGCGCCGCCACGGGCTTCATCGGCCTGCAGCGCCACGCTCCCGGCGGCATCGAGGGCGACGCCTACGCCTGGTTCCGCAACCTGTACGTGCGCGAGCTGCGCTGAGCCGCGCGTCGCTCCTGGAGGCTCACTCGAAGGTCAGGGCGACCGCGTCGCTGAAGTTCGAGGTCGGGCCGCTGGCGCCCTGGTCGCGGTACCACAGCTGGAAGATCCACGTCGCGCCGGGGACGGCCGCGACCGGCGGGCTCAGCGGCAGGGCGCCGAGATCGACGGGGATCGCCATATGCCCGTTGGCGCCGGAGTTCTGGAGCTGGCTCCGGAAGCGTCCGATCGTGCCCCCGAGGCACAGCACCCCGGAGCTGCCCGGCGGCGTCGCTGAGCCGGCGGACTGGGAGCAGAGGAAGTAGCCGAACTGGCCCAGCGGCAGGCCGACGGCGGCCAGGGTGAGATCCTGGTCCGCCACGGCTGCGCTGCCCGTCACGAACAGGCTCGCAGGGCCGCCCGCGCTGTTGTCGGCGGCCGGGCTGCAGGAGCGTGTCCCCAGGCCCTCGCCGTTCGTGCCCGCCATCAGGATGAACTCGTCCAGCATGGCCTCGACGATCGAGCCCGAGCCCAGGTCGGAGGCCTGGAAGCGCACGCGGACCTGGTCCGTCAGGGCGATCGTGTCCTCGAGGTCGACCTCGTACTTGGTCCAGCCACTCGAGGTGCCCGGTCCATCGGGACCGAGGACCATCAGGTCGCTCCAGGTCGCGCCGCCGTCGTCGGATGCCTGGACGACGAACACGTCGGCGTTCGGAGAGGCGCCCGTGTCGTTCGAGTAGGAGACCCACCAGGAGGCGCGCGCGCTGTCCCGGCCAGCGAGGGCGAAGGTGGGGGACACGAGCGTGGTCGTTCCGCCGTCCACGTCGTTCTCCCCCAGGGAGCCGCCAGGGGAGCCCTGGCCGGTGAACCAGCAGAGGGTGCCGATGGCGCTGTGGTCGTCCTCCTGCTGAGCCGCCGTGCCGTTGGGGTCACCGCGCTCCCAGATCCCCGTGGAGGCGTCGTTGGGTCCGGCGACCACCCAGCCCTCGTCGCCGGGGGCCTCGAAGTCGAAGAACGCGAGCGGGGCGCCCGCGCCCGCAACGAGGCTCGTCTCGAAGAGGAACGGGTGTCCGTCCACCGTGAGCTCGTAGGTGATCGGGACCACCGTGCCGGGCGGGACGCCGGGCAGGAGCTCCACGACCTGCTCGGCCGGGGCCTCGGTGAAGGAGGCGAGGCCGGTGAGCTGCACCGCACCCGTGGTCACCACGGCCCAGGGGCTGCTGGTCGCAGCGCTCAGGGTCGCGGCACCCGAGGCCGCGAGTCCCGAGTTGCGCACCACGAGTCCGAGGCGGACGCTCTCGCCGCCCTCGTAGGAGCCGTCCCCGTCCCCGAGCTCGGTCAGGGACTCGCTGGCGATCCGGAGCCAGGCGCCCGCGGCCAGGGCCGTGCGAGCCAGGGCCAGCTGGTTGTCCTGGGCCAGGGGGACGATGCGCGACTGGGGGGGCCAGAAGCCGTCGCTGCTGGAGCCGATCTCGGGCGTCCAGGCCAGGGTCCCGTTGACGCCGTAGTCGTAGTCGAAGGTGACGCCGTTGGCGGCGTAGAGGAGGAGGGACGCGGGGTCGTGGGGGTAGCCGTTGACCTCGGTCGCGAGCGTCCCGACCTCGTCGAACTCCGTCCAGTTCGGGGGATAGGCCGGGATGTACCCCCACGGCGCGAGCCAGAGGTCCGAGTAGGTGTGCATGGACAGGGCGGTCGCGAACTCACGCCCCTCGATGAAGGCGACCATCGCGGCCGTCTCCGGCTCGCTCACCGGGCTCGTGCCGCGATAGGTCTCCGAGCCGGGATTGGAGGACGAGCCCTGGTCGTCGTAGCCCCACTCGAAGGGGTAGTTCCGGTTCAGGTCGACGCCGGTGGAGCCGTTGCCGTTGTCGCGGCGGTTCTTGCGCCACAGGCCTCCGCCGCCCGGCTGCTGCTGCTGGTTGTAGACGTAGCCGTCGGGGTTGACGACGGGGACGAACCAGGTCTCGCGCTCGTCCACCAGGTAGGTCGCCAGCGGATCGGTCCCGTAGTTCTCGCAGAGCCACAGCAGGTACCAGAGGCTGGTCTGCATGCTCTGCGGCTCCCGGGCGTGGTGCATGGAGTCGATGCGCACCTCCGGCTCGGGCTCGTCCACGCCGGGGGTGTCGCTCACCTTGACGCTCCAGATGCCGCGGCCCTGGAGGCTGGTGCCCAGGGAGGTGCGGGGGCCCACGATCGCGGGGTACGCCGCGTGGATCTGGTCGAGCACGGAGGTGACCTCGTCCCACGTGTAGTAGCCGCCCATGCCGCCCTGGGAGAAGGGCGGCTGCAGCCACGCGCCGAGGTCCTGGCCGGCCGTCAGTGGGAGGCTCGGCGGCGTGGTCGCGAGGCGGGCCGCGTAGTGGGCCGCGAGGTCCTCGATCTCCACGCTGGTCGTCAGTCCCTGGCTCTCGAGGAACGCGAGCTGCGCATCGTCCGCGAGGACCTTGAGGCCCCCGGGCGCCAGGTCGCGCTCGACGATGTCCGCGCCCAGACGCTGCAGCCGTGCGAGGGCGCGCAGGCCGCCCTCCACGCGCACGAGGTGAGCCGGCCCGCTGGGCGCCGGGAGGTCCGACTGGAGCGGGGGCACCGGGAGCGAGAGCCCAACGAGCAGGGGTACGATGGCGACCATGCACCAAGCGTAGGCCGGATCACGGAGAGGCCTCCGTCCGGGGTGCGTCCGCCGACGCAACTGCCTCGCGCTGCGGCCCCTCCCGCGCCCCGACTCATGGACGGTCCCGAGAACCCTGCTCCCTTCCCCTGGCTCCTCGGGTCCGACGAGCCCGCGGAGGTCTGGCTCGACGGGGTCATGGAGCCAGCCTGGGTGATCGAGGCCTACCGGCGCGGGTTCTTCCCCTGGCCCGTGGACGAGCGCCTGGCCTGGTGGTGCCCCCATGAGCGCCTCGTCTTCGACCCCCCTGCGCCGCGCCTCTCGCGCAGTGCCCTGCGGAGCATGCGGCGGCAGGGCTGGAGGGTGACCCTGGACCAGGCCACGCCCCAGGTGATCGCGGCCTGTCGGGACGCGCGCGGCCCCGGCCGCGACGGCACCTGGATCACCCCGGACATCGCGGCGACCTATGCACACCTCGCGGGACAGGGCCTCGTGCACTCCTGCGAGGTCTGGGAGGGCGAGACCTTGGTGGGGGGGATCTACGGGCTGTCGCTGGGCCGCGCGTTCTTCGGCGAGTCGATGTTCCACGACCGGACGGACGCCTCCAAGGTCGCGGTCGGCGTGCTCGCCGCCTGGCTCGATCACCAGGGCTTCGACCTGTTCGACGGCCAGGTCGAGAACGAGCACCTGATCTCACTGGGCGGCTCGTTGGTGAGCCGCGACGCCTATCTCGCGCGTCTGGAGCGCAGCCTGGAGGCTCCGACCGTGCTGGGGCCGTGGGGGCTCGAGCTCGAGCCAGCCGACCTCGTGCAGCGCTTCCGAGCTCGCTGAGGCGGACCTGGGTCCCGGTCCTCGGAGACCAGCGCACGAGCGCTCTCGACCGACCGAGTCCAGCGCACGGGTTCCCATCGCTGGAGGCCTCCGCTACCTTGGGTCCATGGCGGGCACGAGGGGGAACATGCGGACAGGCTCCACCGGGGCGGCGCCGTCGAGTGGGCCCGTCCGGGCCAGCAGGCCCGAGCCCTCCGGCCCCGGCTTCGAGCCCGATGGACCCGGGACCGGCGTCGCGCTCGAGGAGCGCATCGAGGAGGCCGTCGCGCCCCTCAGCCGTGTCGTCTGCCACGACGATCCGCACACGACCATGGAGTTCGTGGTCCAGGTCTTCACCGGGGTCTTCCGCCTACCCCACCCGCGAGCGATCGAGGTGATGCTCGAGGTCCACGAGCGCGGAGCCGGCGTGGTCGGGCACTATCCCCGCGCCGTTGCGGAGCGGAAGGTCAAGAAGGCCACCGCCATGGCGCGGACCAGCGGCTTCCCGCTGACCTTCTCGATCGAGGAGGACTAGGCGTCTCCGGCGGCCCCGGGCGCTGGGGCCGGGCGCCGCGGCCCTGCGAGCAGGGGGCCAGCACTCACCAGGGCCCAGCCCGCGAGCTGCACGCCGAGGCCGGGCAACGACTCGTCCCCGAGGGCTCGCCCAGGCCCGGTGAGGCGAGCTGCGAGGAGGCCGATGACCACGGTCAGCCCCAGCAGGGAGACCCGCACCGGCCA
>WTJQ01000180.1:14091-23066 GCA_011524785.1 Planctomycetota bacterium
CCACCTCCTGGGGGCCGCTCGCCAGGGCGAGGCTCACGACGAGCGCCTCCGCACGAGGGCCAGAAGAGGCAGCAAGGCCCATGCGAGCTCGATCCCGAAGCGCACGACCGGCTCGCCGAAGACGGGCGGCAGGACGTCGTCGAGGAACGCCGTCCACGCCAGCAGCCAGCCCGTCCACGCCGCGGCCGCCAGCAGCGCGAAGCGGACGCGGACACTGTCCCCGGCAGCGCGCAGCAGGCGCGGCAGCAGCCACAGTGCTGCCACCGTGAGCGCCACGGCGAGTCCCCCCTTCCACCAGGCGCGCGCGGCGTACAGCCCGACGGCCTCGAGGCCCTCGCGGAAGGCTCGCCACAGGTGCACGTGCCAGCGGGAGACGTCCGCCAGGGCCGCCAGTCCGCACCACGTCCACCCCGCCCGTCGCGCACGCACCGGCGCGCCCGTGTGCAGGGCGAGGGCGAGCAGGAGCCAGGTGGCGGCGCAGACGAGGCGAACTTCGAGCACGAGGGGATTCTCCCGCCCCGCGGGGGCGCCCACAAGGGAACCCCGAGACCCTCGCGACTTCCGGGCTATCCTGCTCCCTCGCGCCATGACTGCCACCGATCCCGCCACCTTCGACCCCGCCCAGCTCGTCCTCGGTCCCCAGCAGGCCCCGCGGGGTCCGGAGCGGACCTGCCGGACCTGGGCCGCCGAGGGGGCCATGCGGATGCTGCTCAACAACCTCGACGCCGAGGTGGCCGAGCGTCCCGAGGACCTCGTGGTCTACGGAGGCACGGGGCGCGCCGCGCGCGACCTCGACTCCCTGCGCGCGATCTGCTCGACGCTGCAGCGCCTCGCGCCCGACGAGACGCTCCTCGTGCAGTCGGGGCGGCCGGTGGGCGTCTTCCGGACGCACGAGCGTGCCCCGCGCGTGCTGATCGCCAACTCGAACCTCGTGGGCAACTGGGCCAACTGGGAGCACTTCCGCGAGCTCGAGCGCCAGGGCCTGATGATGTACGGCCAGATGACGGCCGGCTCGTGGATCTACATCGGGACCCAGGGGATCCTGCAGGGCACCTACGAGACCTTCGCGGCCTCGGCGAAGCAGCACTTCGGTGGGACGCTCAAGGGCCGCCTGCTCGTGACCGCGGGCCTCGGCGGCATGGGGGGAGCCCAGCCCCTCGCAGCCACGATGAACGAGGCCACCTGTCTCATCGCGGACATCGAGGAGGCGCGCATCGACTTCCGCCTGCGTACGCGCTACCTCGACGAGAAGGTCGACGGCGTCGACGCCGCCATCGATCGCGCGCTCGAGTACAAGGAGCAGGGGATCGCACGCTCGGTCGGCGTCCTCTGCAACGCGACCGAGCTGCTCGAGCGGCTCCTCGAGCGCAACATCACGCCGGACGTCCTCACGGACCAGACCAGCGCCCACGACCCGCTGGGGGGCTACGTGCCGGAGGGCATGACCGCCGAGGAGGCCTTCGCCCTTCGCGACGCGGATCCGAAGGCCTACGAGGACGCCTCCTACAGGACGATGGTCCGCCACTGCGAGCAGATGATCGAGCTCCAGCGCCGCGGTGCCGACACCTTCGACTACGGCAACAACCTCCGGGGACACGCGAAGGCCGCAGGCCTCGAGAACGCCTTCGACTTCGAGGGCTTCGTGCCCAAGTACATCCGTCCGCTCTTCTGCGAGGGCAAGGGGCCCTTCCGCTGGGCGGCCCTCTCCGGCGACCCGGAGGACATCCGCGTCACCGACGAGATCATCCTGGAGCTCTTCCCCGAGGACGAGGCCCTGGCGCGCTGGATCCGGATGGCGCAGGAGCGCGTGGCCTTCCAGGGGCTCCCGGCCCGCATCTGCTGGCTGGGCTACCGCCAGAGGGACATTGCGGGCCTCGCGTTCAACCAGGCCGTGCGCGACGGCCGCCTGAAGGCTCCCGTGGTCATTGGCCGGGACCACCTCGACTGCGGCTCGGTGGCGTCGCCCAACCGCGAGACCGAGGGGATGCGCGACGGCACCGACGCGGTCGCCGACTGGCCGCTCCTCAACTGCATGCTCAACGTGGCCTCCGGCGCGAGCTGGGTCAGCTTCCACCACGGCGGCGGCGTGGGCATGGGCTACTCGCTGCACGCCGGCCAGGTGACCGTCGCCGACGGGACGGAGGCGGCCGACGAGGCGCTGCGCGCGGTCCTCACCAACGATCCCGGCACCGGCGTCATGCGCCACGCGGACGCCGGCTACCCCGAGGCGCTCGCCTGCGCGGACGAGCGTGACCTGGACCTGCCCCTGCGCCGGGACTGACGGTCGTCTCGGGCGCGAAGGCTCGTCGGGGGCCGCTCCCGCGGCCTACTCGGCCGCGCCGTACTGGGCACGGTAGGCCGCGATGCGCTCGCGGTCCTCGGCCCCCAGTCGATCCCCCAGGTGCTCGAGGATCTCGTCGAGCGTCACGATCGCGTGGGTGGGCATGGAGAACTCCTCCGCCAGCTCGGCGAGGGCCGTGCGCTCCCCCGTCCCGCGCTCCTGGCGATTGACCGAGACCACCAGGCCCGCGAGCTCGACCGCCGCGGCGCTGCGCAGGACCGGCACGGTCTCCCGGATCGAGGTCCCCGCGGTCGTGACGTCCTCGACGATCAGCACGCGGTCGCCGTCCTGGAGGCGGTGCCCCACCAGGGTGCCACCCTCCCCGTGGTCCTTGGCCTCCTTGCGGTTGAAGCAGAAGGCCACGTCGCGGCCTCGCTCGGCGAAGGCCGCCGAGACCGCGGCGACCAGCGGGATGCCCTTGTACGCGGGGCCGAAGAGGACGTCGAAGCCCTCGGGGAAGGCCCGCTCGATGGCGTCGGCGTACGCGTGCCCGAGCTTCCGCAGCTGGGTCCCCGTGCGGTACAGCCCCGTGTTCACGAAGTAGGGCGTCTTCCTGCCGCTCTTGGTGGTGAAGTCCCCGAAGGTCAGGACCTGGACCTCGAGCATGAAGTCGACGAAGGCGCGCTGGTACTCCTGCATGGCGCGCGCATGCTAGCGGCAGGGCCACGACGTCGCGAGGGAGTCCGCCCCCATGCGAGCGGCGGCGGGACCCACGAGGGATGCCGCCGCCGCTCTCCCGACCCCGCAGGCGGGGCCGTCGCTTCGCCGAGGCTCAGTTCAGGAGCAGCTCGATGGCGCTCGAGAAGTTCGAGGTCGGACCCGGGTTGTTGTCCCGGTACCAGAACTGGAAGTTCCACGTCGCGCCGGGCGTGAACGTCACGCCGTTGAGCGGCTGGCTCAGGTCGACGGAGAGGTCGACGCGGCCATTCGGCCCCGAGTTCTGCACGTTGTTGCTGAAGCGCCCGATGGGGGAGCCGAGGCACAGGATGCCCTGGCCGACCGCGACGCTGGCCGTGCTCTGCGAGGCGACCATGTAGCCGAACTGGTTGGTGGGCAGGTTCGTGATCTCGAAGGACACGTCGTTGGCCGCCACCGTGCAGCCGCCCGTGCTGCTCATGGCAGCCCCCAGGCCCGTGGAGTTGAGGGAGCCCAGGCAGACCGTCGCCGGGCTGCAGGAGCACTCGTCCGGGATCCCGTCCTGGTTCGAGTCGGAGCTGGTCCCGCTGGCGATGTCACACACGTCCGAGATGCCGTTCTCGTTGCAGTCGACCACGCCCTCGAAGTACACGCGCAGGATGCGGGCGCCCGTCTGGGTCGGGAAGTTGCCGCTGTCGGCGTAGAGCTCGGTGAAGTACAGGCCATCCGGGCCGGCCGCCAGGCCGACCGAGGTGGAGCGCCCGGTCCCCGTGTACTCGAGGAAGGGCAGGGGGCCCGCCGCGAGGTCTCCGTTGGAGTCGATCACCCACTCGGTGATGCGCTTGCCGTTGGCCTGGGTGCCGGCCGCGTAGGTCGGACCCGACTCGGTGATGAAGGCGTGGTCCATCTTGCCAGCGGGGAAGCCCGAGCCGCCGAACACCTCCGTCTGGGCGAAGGCGATGTTCACCGGGCCGACCGCGGGCGCCCAGGTGTGGAGCGCGTTGATCGACATCGACGAGTTGGTGCCGTTCCAGCCGTAGTTCACCCCGCCGTCGACGCGGATGATCCGGTCGACCGAGGGCCCGTTCTCGACGGAGTACTGGGCTGCGTCCGAGTGGCGGTAGTCGCCGCCGAAGGGGTTGCGCAGGCCGTAGGCCCAGACCAGGTCGATGTCGGTCAGGCCGTTGGAGGGGTCGAAGAACGGGTTCAGCGGATAGGCCGAGCCGTTCTTCAGGATGCGCAGCGCCTTGCCTCGCGCGCTGTTCAGGTTCTGGCCCGTGGAGGCGTTGAACCCGTCCCCGTTGTGCACGAGCAGGCTGCCGTCGGGCATGAAGTGCACGTTGCTGATCTGGTGGCTCTGCCCCTGGGGCTCGCCGGCCAGGTCGAGGATCGTGTCCTGGGTCGCCGCGGTGCGGCCCCCGTCGATGCTCGTGAAGCGCACGACCTTCGGGTAGCGGACGCCGCCTGCGTCGTAGAGCATCGAGGCGTACACGTCGCCCGAGGCCGGGTCCACGTCGATGCCGGTCAGGCCCTGCTCCCCGTCACCGGGGAAGGCGCCCGAGGGCGTGTAGTTCAGCAGGCCGCTCGCGTAGGTGCCGACCGTGCCGTCGTTGGAGACCGTCTTGATCTGGCCGTAGAGCTCGGTGACGTAGAAGAGGACGTCGTCGGGCTCCGTCCCGGGGTCGGGCACGAAGGCGACGTTGACGGGCATCGTGAAGCCCTCGGCGATCACCTCGACGCGGTAGCCCTCCTGCATCGGCAGCCAGGGGATGTCGAAGCCGCGCGCCAGCTGGTTGAACGAGGGCTGCGTCTGGCCCGAGGTCGCGTTCCAGGTGGTGCCGTCCGAGGCCACCCACAGGACGCGGGTGGCGTTCGAGCCGAGGGAGAGCCCCGGGAGCAGCACCTCGACCCGCTGGCACTCCTGGTCGAAGAACACCAGGTTGGTGGGGGACAGGCTCATGGGCGAGCTGCCCGCCGCGATGGTCACGCGCACCGGCTCGTGGTGCGAGAGCAGGGGGCCGTTGGTGATCGAGGGCGCGCCTCCCGCGCCGGCCGCCAGCTCGAGCATCAGGTCCGGGTGCGGGGACTCCAGGACGATGCGGCGCCCGTTGGCGAAGCCGGGGAAGCTCGCCGGCTGGCCGTTCGAGGCGACGGTCCACTCGATCGGAGCGTTGTCGAGGACGTCCTCGACCTCCAGCGGGAACCGCTGGGACCAGGCGCCCGTGGCGAACATGCGCTCGCCCCAGCCGCCCCACTCGCTGGCAGGATCGCCGGAGGAGTCGCGGTGGCGGGCGCGGAGGATGTAGGTGGTGTTCTCGTCGAGCTCCCCGCGACCGGCGAGCGGGCCCTCGAAGACCCCGTCACCGAGGTGCATGTGGAGGGCCGTGGGCAGGGGGCGGCAGTCCGCGCGCCAGACGCGGACCGGGGGGCTCGCCTGCCAGATCTCGTAGTCGCTGCAGACGAGCGTGTCCCCCGCGTCCATGTCGGAGAACGGCAGGGTCTCCATGTGCACGTCGAAGGGGTTCACCTGCTGCCCCGTCGTGCCGGGCTCGCTGATGACCGCCGTCGCGGGGGGGGTGTTGCCCGAGGAGCTCTGGGACTGCTCGTCGAAGGTCCACTCGAGGACCTCGTGGGTCCCCGGCTGGCCGTCGCGGGCGGCCGTGAAGCCGACCCAGCCCTGCGTCGTGCCGGCGGGGAGCGCGGCCGCGAGGTCGATCGGCACGGTGAGCGCGGGCGAGACGAGGTCATCCACGTAGACCTGCATCGAGCCCGGGGCGTAGGTGATCCGCACCGTGTGCTCGAGGCCGTCGTCGAACGGGGCCACGAGGCTCGAGACCCCGAGGGACGCGGCGATGGTTCCCTGGTTCACCGCCACGTGGGGCGCCGTGGTGTCGGCCGCGAGGCCCGAGCCGCAGAAGAAGTCGACCTGGGTGTCGAGCTCGATCGAGACCGACCAGGGGATGAGGTCGAGGCCCATGGCGCAGCCCCCGTTGCCGATGGCGGTGGGCGAGGAGGCCTGGATGACGAAGGCCATGCCCGCGCCGCCAGGAGTCAGCACCGTCTTGAAGGTGCTGGTCCAGGGCTCGGTCAGGGTCTGCTGCGAGGTCGCCCAGGCAGCACCCTTCGTGCCGAAGCTCGGCCCATCGAGGAGCAGCCGTCCGCCGGAGACGCGCGCGGCGTCGACGAGGCTCAGACCCGCGCTCGAGGAGAAGTCGGTGAAGGTGACGTCTGCCAGCGCGGGGGCCTGCGCGGCGGCTGCCAGGGTCAGGGCAGAGACGAAGGGACGAACGCGGAGGGGTGCCATCCTGGAAGTCTAGGACGCCGCCCCGATCGGCGCTGGCTCAGGCAGCGTCCGAAGGTCGCATGCGCGAACAGACTGCACGGTCCGCCCCGGGATGGAGCGTTCCCGACATCAGCAGGACACGAGAGGCGTTTCTCCGTCGCGCGCACGCAGCGCGACTGCCTCGCAGCGAGGCAGCTCCGAGGAATCAGAGGGTCGCTCGCCAGCGGAAGGCGAAGTGCAGCTCGGCGGCCGGACCGGGCCCGTCGAGGTCCTCCCAGAGAGGGGTCCCGACGCTGAACTCGAGGCGGTTGGTGAGCCCGGTTGCCGGGGGGGACAGGTCCACGGCGAGGCCGATGCTCGCGTCGAGCCGATCCCCTCCCTGCCGACCGTTGTCCTCGAGCGGGCTGCGGCTGGGGTCGGCCTCGTCCGCGGCTCCGCGCACGTCGCTCCAGCCCGAGGCCTGGAGCCGTGCACTGCCGATCCAGCCTCGTCCCAGGGGCCGAGCGGCCCAGGCGTCCAAGGCCAGCGTGCGCTCGCGTGCCCAGCCCGCGTCGTTCTTCTCGAAGGGGAGCGTGCCGCGCGCACCCGTGCCCCAGGCCCAGCCCTCCTCCTGCCGGATCCAGGAGGCGGAGACGAGGCCCTGCCAGGTGCCCCCTCCGACCTGGAGCCAGTAGGGGAGGAGCGCGTTGGGCGTGCCGCTCCAGGCGTCGCGCGCGTCGTGCTCGCCCGTCGGAGCGACGAGCCCCCCGCCCACGACGAGCCGCTCGTCGAGCTGCTCCAGCAGGCGAACGTCGGCCGTGAGCTCCAGGTCCCCGACGCCTTGGTGGGCCGTCCGCCCGCTCGCTCCCGCACCCTGCCAGCGGACGTGGCGCGACTCGAGCGGAAGGGCTGCGCTCAGCGTCACGTTGTCACTCAGGCCGTAGCGTCCCTCCACCGTCCAGCGACTGCGGCTCGCGCGACGCACCTGCGACCAGGTCCCGAGGAGGTCGGGAGCCTCGACGCGCTGGGTCCCGTCACGCATCCCGCGGAAGGTCGAGGTGCTCTGCTCGACGGTCACGGCGAGCTCCCCGGCCCGCATCATCCAGCCGCGTCCGAGGGCGCCGGCGGGCGGGAGCAGGTCGGCTCGCGAGCGCTCCAGCGGGAGGCCGACCTCGAGCAGCGCCTCGGTCGAGACGGAGGGAGCATCCTGTGCGCCGCTCTCCACGGGCTCGGCTTCCTGGGGGAGGGAGAGGAGGAGCAGGAGCGGCAGCATCAGTTCAGGGAGCAGGAGCCGGGGCCTCGGGGGTCACCACACGTGCCACACCCCCCGACGGGGGCGGGCTCGGGCGCACGGCCTCCGCGGGCCTGGAACGCGCTGAGCCTGCGCTCGGGCTCCGGCGCGTCGCAGCGAGGGCAGCTGACCTCCTCCGCACCGAGGACGAGCTCCTCGAAGGCGTGCTCGCACGCGGTGCAGACGAACTCGCGGATCGGCATGCTTCGGAGTCTAGCAGCGGCCCGTTCGGGATCCACGGGCCGAGCCGGGGCCTGCTCACGTCGCCCCGCTCAGAGATCCGACTCGCCCTCGTCGCCTCCGGAGTCAGGCTCACCGTCGGTGACGTCCTCGACCTCGATCACCTCCCACTCGAACTCCTCGTCGTCGAGGTCCCAATCGTCGGTCTCCCAATCGTCCTCCAGCAGCGGATACTCGATGCTGGAGGAGCCGCTGGTCTGGTTCGCAACGATGAGAGGCAGGAGCATGAGGAGGCCGCTCTGGTCGAGGGCGCCCATCAGGCCCGTGGCGTTCACGGTCCACGAGGGGTCCATCGTGCCCAGGCTGACGAGGTCGTCCCCGTCGACGCGGCTGAGCTCGAGGCTCGCGCGGGCCCCGCTCCGCAGTGCCGGGAGCGTCGGGAGCAGGAGCGCGAGCTCCTCGGCGTCCGGCGCGCTGCGCAGGGCATTGGCCACGGCGGCCATCCCCAGGTTCATCCACGGGTAGCCGTCCGCCAGGAGCGCCGGCGTGTCCACGAACACCATCGACACGCTGCGGTCGTCGGCACCGAGCGTCTGAGCCGCTTCCACGAAGCGCGGGTTGTCGGCCAGGCCGGCGCCGCCTGCTCGGGCGCTGTCGATCGCCGCGAGGGCGGCCTGGGGCGAGAGGCCCAGGTAGAGCACGCCGTCGTCCAGCGCCCAGGTGGGCTCCACCGGGACGGGCAGCCCCGGCACCACGAGGCTCGTGTAGGCCGTTCCTGCCCGCTCGAACGCCTGCATGCGGGGTGCGGCCTCGTCGTCACCCAGGGCCATGAGGACCTCGGCCAGGTCGTCCATCAGGCCGCGCAGCAGCGGCTCGTCCCGCACCTCGATCATCAGCACGGCCGAGGTGAGCCGGCCGCCCCCCGTCGTCTCCGACAGGAACATGCCGGCCGTCGGCCCGAACGCGGCCAGCAGGTCCTCCTCGAGGTCCATGCCGGTCGCGGCCGTGAACTCCTCGAAGGGGTCACTCGGGGGCAGTCCCTGAGACTCGAGGCTCGCCATGATGGGCTCGAGGGTGAAGCGCAGCAGGGGGCCCCACTCCATCCGCCAGGCCGCGGCCACGGTGCAGTCGGCCGGGAAGCGGCGCAGGACGTCGGTCGTGATCCCCGTCTCCGCGAGGACGCCCGCCTCCGTGAGCTGGCGTCCGTAGTCGGTCGCCCGGCTCGCGCTCCAGCTGAGCCAGCAACAGGGCTCCATCGTCGTGGC
>WTJQ01000427.1 GCA_011524785.1 Planctomycetota bacterium
GTCCCGGCGAGCTGCTGTCGGACGTCGACTTCGAGGTGCTGCAGGGGGCCACGCTCCTCGCCAGGTACGCGGGCGGCGGAGAGATGCTGATGCTCCGCTGCGAGTACGAGGGTGAGGGGCCGCTCGGCGAGGCCGTGACGCCCCAGTTCCTCTGGCTGGAGGACGGCCAGGCCCGCAAGTCGGGGCTCACTCCGGGTGTCTGGAACCTGACGCTGGAGGAGGCCTCCGGAGCGAACGCGCAGCAGCCGCTGGCGGAGCGGACCGTCGAGCTGCAGGCGGGTGCGGAGGAGACCGTCGACCTCTGACGTCCCACACCCGGCGGACGGTCACTCGTCCTCGGGAGAGCCGAGGGAGAGGAGGTAGTCCGCGAGGGCCGCGTCCATGGCGCGGTCCCCGGTGACGCGGCTCCCGTCGACCTCCGCGTCCTCGAACCCGAGCGCCTCCCAGCCGCGCTCGGAGGCGCGTGCCTGGTAGTGGGCCCACATGTAGTCGAAGAATCGCTCTCGCCGGTCCTCGTCCCCGCCGTTGACGAAGAAGAACACCATCGCGCCGCCCTGCTCGTAGAAGCGGCCCACGTCCGTCATGCCGAGGGCCCCGCGGTTGGCGCGCTTGGGGTCGAGCCCGGCGAAGTCCTCGCCCTGGTTCCAGTCCACGATGTTGGAGCTGCGGAACAGCTTCTTGCGCTGAGCGAGCTTCACGCAGGCGCGGAGGGACTCGGACTGGGCGTAGTCGAAGCGCCCCTCGGGGCGGTCCTCCATCCAGAGCTGGTCCTCCACGAAGCGTGCGAAGCCCTCGACGACCCAGTAGCCGGGCGTCCCGGGGCCGCCCGAGCCCGCGCCCCCGCGCCACCGCTCCGAGAGGTACTGGTGGGTCAGCTCGTGAGCGACGACCTTGCGCAGGCTACGGACGGCCGCGCCGTCATCGAACGCGTCCCCGCGGGGGATGAAGAAGCGCGAGGTCCGGTCCCCGGGCCGGTAGTAGCCGGCGGTGTTGACGAGGTCCGAGGCGCCGGCCTCGTCGAGGTACATCTTGCGCGACTTGTGGACGCCGATCCGGAGCGGCTTGCCGCGGTCCAGGTCGTCGCCCAGGAGCTCGGCCAGGGCGCGCACCGTCGCCTCGCCCACCGCCAGGGTGTGCCCGACCATCTCCGCGTCCGTGCTGTGGCTCAGGACGATGAGGTTGGGGCTCTCGAGGACGAGGTCGGCGGTGTCGAAGGCCGTGCCCGGGGCCTCCTCCCGGAGCTTGTCGGCCTCCGGAGCGAAGCGTGCCTCCGTGCGCTGGAGCAGCGAGCCCCAGGCGAGCCACTGCTCGAAGGCGTCGTACTTGCCCTTGAACGGGAAGTCGTCGGGGAGGACGTCGACCCGGAGCTGCTCGAACTCGGCGTTGTCGGGATAGCGCTCGAGCGCGGCCTGGACCAGGAGGGGACCGAGCATGGGGCGCGGCTCGCCGTCCACGTCCACGAGGCCGCGATAGGTCTCCACGGTCTCGACCCAGGACTCGATCAGGCCCTCCTGCATCTCGAGCTCACGGACGAACACGGGCGCCCTCTGGCGCTCCTTCGCCCTGCCCTTGATCGCCGCGACGGTGCGCTCGAGGGCAGCGGCGTCCTCGTCGCTCAGCCCGTGGGCCCGGGCCACGTCCAGCATGCGCTGGGCGTCCTCCTTCGCTCGCGCGGCGGCGTAGTCCTGGAGCGCCTGGACGGCGAAGTCCCGCACGTCGAGGTCCTTCCCCTTGGCGATGGCGGCGACCAGCACCTCGTCGGGGCCTCGGTAGTCGAGCTCGCCCTCGAACTCGGCCAGGACGACGGCGTCCCCGTGGACGCGTCGGGGCGTCCCGTCCGGGGGTGTGAACCACCAGGTGGCGAAGTCGCCCACCTCGACGGGGCCCTCCCAGCGACGCCCGTCCACCAGCAGGAGCCCGTCCCCGCGCCCCGGCGCGCTCTCGGGGAGGTCGAGCTCGGGCAGCGGGAACGGCGCCCAGGGGTCGTCCATGTCCAGCGGGTCCTCGTAGGGGACCTCGTCCTGGAGCGGAGCGGCGAGGCCCAGGGGCGTCGCGAGGAGCGCAGTGAGGCCGAGGAGGGGGGCGCGCGGGTCCATGACCCGAAGATAGCGCCTCAGGACCGGCTGCCGGCGACCAGCCAGCCCGGGAGCGCGCACACGGCTGCCGCGGCGACGACGCACGGAGCCATGGGCAGGTCGATGCGGAACGAGGCCGTGAGGCCGAGCAGCGCGGCGAGCCCGCCGAGCGCCGCGGAGAGCCCGAGGAACCCGGGCATGCTGCGCGCGAACGGGCGTGCTCCGAGCGGGGGCAGGACCAGGAGGCCGAAGAGGATCATCGGGCCGACGCTCATGGTGCCGACCGACACGGACAGCCCCGTCACCGCGACGAGGAGCGCCTCCAGCCTGCGCACGGGTCTTCCCAGGACGGCGGCGGTCTCGCGATCGAGGCTGACGAGCACGAGGTCGTGGTGCCGCCAAATAAGGAGGGCGGCCCCGAGGATCAGCACCGCCGCGAGGGTCTCGAACTCGTGGACGCCTACCACGAGCGACTCGCCGGTGAGGATCCCGTGCACGAAGATCTCGCCCAGGGGCGACGCGTGCGCGCAGAGGATCGTCACGGCGTTCGCGACGGCGAAGGCGCCGGCGACCCGTGCGCTCTCGGTCCCCAGGCGATCGCCGACCAGCACCAGCAGGCCCAGGCCGACGAAGGTGCCCAGGGCGGCGAAGGCCAGGTGGTAGTTCAGGGCGTCGTGCGTGTCCGCCGCGACCTCCTCCAGCGGGAGGCCGCCGAACATCCCCTGGCCGACGAACCAGGGCAGCAGCAGGAAGCCGAGGGCCACGCCGCTGGCTGCGAACTGGGGGAGAGCGAGCCCGTGGAAGCTCGTGCGCCGCACGAACAGCCACGAGCCGATCAGCGGCAGGACCGTCCCGGCGACGAGGATCGCGAGGATGGACCAGCGGAAGAACTCCCAGGCCTCGAGCAGGCTCACGTGGCTCCTCCGCTCCGGTCGCCGGAGCGCCGTCCCAGGAGGGGCGCGGGGTCGAACGCCTCGACGGGGAAGGTCCGCACAGCGCCGTCGGCGACCCACCAGACGGTGTCCACGTGCTGGGCCAGCTGGTCGAACTGGTGGGTGACCGTCAGGGCCGCGACGCCCTCCTCGGCAGCGAGCCGATCGACCTGCTCGAACACGGCGGCCGCAGCCTCGAGGTCCACGCCGCTCGTGGGCTCGTCGAGCAGCAGCAGCTGGGGCCGCACCATCAGGGCGCGGGCGAGGAGAGCGCGCTGGCGCTGCCCGCCCGAGAGCTGGCTCAGCAGCGTGCCGCCGCGCTCCGCGAGGCCGAGGCGCTCGAGCAGGGCTTGGGCGTGGGCCTGCGCCTCCGAGCGGTGGCGGCGGAGGCCGGTGAGGGCCGGGACCGCACCCTGCAGCACGACCTCGAGGGTGGTCAGGGGGAACAGCGGGTCGAGCTGTTCGCGCTGCGGCACGTAGCCGATCCTCAGGGACTCGCGCTCCAGGCTCCCCCCGAGCGGCTCGAGCAGTCCGAGGAGGCCCCGGAACAGGGTGGTCTTGCCCGCGCCGTTGGGGCCGCAGATCGCGATGCGCTCCCCCGCACGGACCTCGAGGGTCACCTCCCGCAGGAGGGGCGTGCGGTAGCCCAGAGCGAGCCCCTCCGCCCGCAGCAGGTGGGAGCCCTCGCTCGTCGAGGGCGACGCTGGGGGACGCGGGCTCACCGGGAGGAGTCCTCCTCCTCGGACGGGAGCTCGAGGTCCCAGGCGGCGAGCAGCCCGTCGTGCAGGCGGTCCATGAAGTCGAGCCAGGTCTCGCCGTTGTCGCGCTGCGCCATCACGGGCAGCTCGACCGCGCGCGCGCCTCCGCGAGCGGCGGCGTCCTCCGCGATGCGGCCCGGGGTCCAGGGGCCGTGCACGACCACCTGCACGCCCTCGGCGCGCATCTGCTTCGCCAGCTGGGCGAGGTGGCGCGGCGTGGGGGGGACCCCGGGCTGCGGCTCCAGGGCGCCGACCATCTCCAGGCCGTTCGCCAGGCAGAGGTAGCTGAACTCCTTGTGGTACTGGACGACCTTGCGCCCCTTCACCAGGGCAGCGACGCGCTTCCAGCGCTGGGCTCGCTGCTCGACCTCCTTCTCGTAGGCCGCGCAGTTGGCGTCGATCGCGGCGGCGGCCTCGGGCCGCAGCTCCTTGAGGCGGTCGCGGATGCGCTGGGCCGCGAACGCACCGAAGCGCGGGTCGAGGTTCACGTGCGGATTGCCCAGGGGGTGGATGTCCACTCCCGTCGAGCGGTCCAGGGTCAGCGGGACCTCGATCAGGTACGGCCAGTCCTCGGCCACGTTCAGCGGGCCGTCCGCCATGATCCGGCTGTTGCGGGCGCTCTCCAGCAGCCCCGGGACCCAGCCGTGCTCGAGGGCGAGGCCCACCTGGACGAAGAGCTTGGCCCGGCTCACCATCACCATGTGGGAGGGCCGCAGCCGCACCGTGTGGAGGTTCTCGAAGCCCCTGGCGATCGCCTTGACCTCGACCTCGTCACCCCCGACCCGACGGACGATGTCCGCCAGGTCGGGGATCGTGGTCACCACCTGCAGCTTCTCCCCGGACCCGGCCGCGGCGCGCGGGGCACCGAGGCCGGGAGCGACCAGCGCGGCCAGGGCCGCGAGGAGGGTGGGGAGGACACGCTGCATGGGGGACAGGATCACCAGTTGTACGGGTGACCGTGGGCCCCGATGTAGCCCGTCAGCTGGACCATGAGGGCCTGGGCGTCCTCGCCCTCCTCACGGTCCATGTGGATCGCCGCGACGCGGACCCGAGCGAACTCGGTCGGGAAGTGGGTCCAGTAGGCCGTGTACTCGAGGTCCTCGGGACGCTCGTCCTCGAGGTGCTCGAAGGCCGAGACCATGATCCCGAGGTTGTTCTGCTGGTTCCAGGCGTGGTCGGCGTAGGCGAACCAGCCCTGGGCGTCCCCATCGAACAGCTCGAGAGCCACCTGGTCCGTCCCGTCGTTGACGATCTCCGCGTTGAGAGTGCCCTCGGCCCGGATGAACTCGGCGCCGGCCGTCCAGCCCTTGGTGCCGTCCGGGCTGTTCCAGCCGTAGGTCAGGTCGAGGCCGAACACGCTGGAGTCCAGGCCCTCCGCGTCGAAGTCGACGTCGTCCCCGGCGAGGTTCTCGCCCTCGGCCTCGAAGGCGAACTCGGGGATGCCGCGGTAGGAGGCACCCACCTGCAGGACCCCGTTCTCACCGGCGTCGGTCATCGCCGTTGCGCGGGCGGTGATGATGAGGTCCTGGAGGTCCCGGCGATCCTCGAGGAGGGGCTCGATCTCGCCCTCGCCCTCGTGGCCGCCATGGCCACCGTGACCGCCATGGCCCTCCTCCTCGAAGAGGAAGCCGTGGCCGTGCTGCTCCATCTCGCCGAACAGGCCGAGGGAGAAGCGGAAGGCGGTCTCGTCGCCGATCGGGCTCCAGTGGTCCAGCTGGAAGCCGGTGCCGGGCACCTCCGTGCCGAGGTACTCACGCAGGACCGCGGGACGCTGGGGCGTCATGAGGTCGTGGACGTGGATCTGCATCTGCTTGCCGAAGTCGATGAAGAACTTGCCGGTCCGGAAGCTCGTGCGCTCGGCGAGGCCCATGTAGAAGAGCGCGCTCTCGGTGAGCTCGACCTCCTCGGAGTTGGTCTCGAGGGCGAAGTTGCCCCACCAGCTCGGGGAGATCGACCCCTGCATGGTGAGCTCGGCCACGTTGAGGTCCAGCGCCACGCCGTCCTCATCGCCGTCGTCGGCCCACGAGAAGGCTCCGTCGAAGGCGATACCGGCGGCCGGGTTCCAGGCCGAGGTGAAGCGGGTCGTCTGGCCCCAGTAGATCCGGGGCATGCCGGGGCTCTTGAGGAGGCCGACGGGCGACTGCGGGGGGGCGTCCGACTGCGGCAGCTGGGCAAGGCCCAGGGAGGCGGTGGAGGCGAGGACGAGGGAGAAGCGAGCGGCGGTGGCCGCGAGGGAGTGATTCATGGTGGGGGGGCTCGAGGG
>WTJQ01000338.1 GCA_011524785.1 Planctomycetota bacterium
GCCCGTAGCGGTCCCGCAGCTGGGCCGGCTCCTCGTCGATCCGGAACGCGCGCTTGGCGTCCTCGGACGCGAGCAGCTCGGCCGCTCGCTCGTAGAAGGCGTCCATGGCGCGCACGGCGTCGACGTCGCTCGCCTCGGCGAAGCCGCGCCCCACGTGCCGCTGCATCCGCTGCCGCCGTGCGAGGCGCTCGCCCTCGACCGGAGCATCGAGGTCCCGCACCTTGAAGCGGTCGGACGCCGGGTTCGAGCCGAGCGCGAAGGGAGCGTAGCTGCTGCTGAGGAAGCCCGAGCCGGCGAAGGGGTCGGGCACGTTCGGGACGCAGACGTAGGGCGGCAGGGCGCGCTGGCCGCCGAGCTCGTGCGCCACCACCGAGCCCAGGCTCGGGTAGACGAGGGCCGGGCTCGGGCGCCAGCCCGTCAGCATGTTGTGGGTGCCGCGCTCGTGGGCGGCCTCCCCGTGGCTCATGGAGCGCACGATGCAGAGCTTGTCGGCGATCTGTGCGGTGCGGGAGAGGTGCTGGCCGAAGAGCACGCCGTCGAGGCGCGTGGCGCGCGCCTTGCCCTCGCCGCGATACGCCAGGGGCGAGTAGGGCTTGGGGTCGAAGGACTCCTGGGCCGCCAGCCCTCCGCCGAGGAAGACCTGGATGACGGCCTTGGCCGGGGCCGGCGCGTCGTCCCCTGCCGGCGCGGGATCCTCCAGCGCGAGCAGCTGGGGCATCGTGAGGCCGAGGGCCGAGCCGAGCCGCAGGACGCTGCGGCGATCCAGGGAGGAGGGGACACTCATGAGCGTCTCCTAGAATAGAGGTTCCCCCGATTCCCGTCGGGGCGTTGCAGGCAATCGACGCGGGGATGAGGTCGCAATTGGCGCTGCTGCCGCGCGCTCCTGCCGCGGCCCGTCGAGCACGACCGCGGCCCCCCGCGGCCATGCCTCGGAGTGGGACTCAGGGGACCCGCGCCCAGCGCCCTCGGGAGGCCTCGCGCGCCCGCCCCTCCTCGCCCAGCTTCTCGAGCCCTGCACGCAGGCTGCGCCGCGCCAGGGGTCGAACGCGCGGGTCCGCGTCGTCGTACACCTCGACCACGAGCTCGTCCTCGGCGCGCGGCTCATCAGCGAGCGCGGCCACGAGCTTGTCCTCGCGCCGCTCGCGGTGCTCGAGGTAGTGCGCGAGCAGGGCGGTCGCCTCGCGGGCGACGGGGCCGTGCGCGGGATGTCCCCGGCCGAGGTCGAGGCCCGCGACGCGGCGCAGGCTCGCGAGGTAGGTGGCGAGGTGGCCCTCGGGCGGGTCGATCACGATCGTCGAGACGGTCGAGGCCAGGTCCCCGAGGAACACGGAGCGATAGCGACTCTCGAGGAAGGCGAGGTGCCCGCGGTCGTGGCCAGGCGTGTGCAGGGCCTCGAGGTGCCAGCCAGTCGAGCCGTCCGGTGCGCTCCCGAGCTCGATCCGCGCGCCGTCCTCGAGGGCCTGGGCCTCGCGGGGCGCGTGCGGCAGCCGCTCGAGGGTCAGGGGGTGCGCGGCGACAGGCACCTGGTAGCGCTCGGCGGTGGCCTGCACGGCGCCGACGTGATCGTGGTGGTGGTGCGTGACGAGGACGCGCTCGACGCGGCGGCCCTCGGCCTGGAGCGCGTCGAGGAGCTCGAAGAGCCGCTCCTGCTCGCTCGCCTCGGGCGTCGCCGGATCGATCACCACCAGCCGCTCCTCCCCCACGACGTAGGTGTTGGTGGTCGTGGCTGGAGGGAGGGTCGGCGTGCGGAGCGCGGCCATCCAGACGCCGGGGGCGCTCCGGATCCGGTGCAGCCTCCCGGCCTCGTGAGCAGCGCAGCGCGTGGGCTGGGCCTCGAGGAAGGCGTCGAGCCCCTCGTCCTCGAGGTGGCGCAGCTGCCAGAGGACCGGCGGCACGATCAGGCGCTCGCCGCGGACCCAGGAGGCGAGGGCCTCGCCCGGGCGCTCGAAGCGCGCCTGCACGATCTCTCCCCCGCAGGGATCGGGGCGCGCGCCCGCCGCGATCGGGACGTGGAGGAAGCGCGTGCGATACCGGACGGGAGCGAAGGGAGGCGTCGTCAGCCAGCCGAGGGGACGGAGCGCCTCGAGGACGGCCGGGGTCCGGTCCACCGCGGACCGGAAGGTCGCCGCGGCGTCCGTGTCGCCCGCGAGCAGCCCACGCCTCACGGCGGCCCGCTCCTCCTCGACCAGCAGGTCCTCGAAGCCGGCAGGCAGCAGCCCTGTCTCCTCGAAGACCTCGCGCACGGCGGCCCGCAGGGTCGCGGCCGCGAGGGCCGCCTCGTCGTCGGCGACGCCGTCCTCGGGGTCGAGCACGCCGCCGGGGAACGCGTCGTAGCCCCCGAAGAAGCGCAGCTCCGGCGCGCGGCGCGCGAGGAGGACCTCCGGCGCCGCGCCCGTCCCTCGGGTGCAGAGTGCGGCGGCGGCGATGCGCAGGCGGGCCATGCCAGGAGTCTAGGGACCTGCTCCTCGAGGCACGCCGCACGGACCCGCGCTACCGTGCACGCGTGACGCACCTCCCCCTGAACCGCCGCCAGCTCCTCGGCAGCGCCGCCGCCGCGGCCGCCCTCCCGGCCTGCGCCTCGACCGGCTCCGCGCGCGCCTCCTCCGCCGTCGATCGCCCCTGGCAGGGAGGCCGGAGTCCGTGGCCCCTGTGCCTGGACACGGCGACCATCCGCCCGGCCTCCCTCGAGGACAAGGTCCGCATCGCCGCCGAGGCGGGCTTCGACGCCCTCGAGCCTTGGGAGGGCGAGCTCAAGGAGTGGGAGCGCTCGGGCAGGAGCCTCGAGGACCTGCGCAAGCGCATCGAGGACGCCGGGCTGTTCGTGCCGAGCGTGATCGGCCTCTGGGACGCGATCCCGGCCACGCAGGAGGAGTGGGAGCGCAACCTGGTCGCCTCCCGCGATCGCATGCGCATGGCCAGCGCGATCGGCTCGCGCAACGTGCAGGTCATCCCCGGGCCCGCGCGGGAGGACTTCGACCTGCGCTGGGCGGCGGACCGCTACCGCGACCTGCTGCGGATCGGGCTCGAGGAGTACGACCTGCGCCCGGCGATGGTCTTCGTGGAGTTCCTCCCCGGCGCCAAGACGATGGGGCGGGCGAGCGCCATCGCCCTCGACGCCGACCACCCGCGCGCCGCGATCATCCCGGACGTGTTCCACATGCACATCGGCGGCTCGGGCTTCCAGGGGCTGAAGCACATCGGTGGAGACTTCATCGCCATCTTCCAGTTCAACGACGCGCCGGCCGAGCCGGGCCTCGAGGACCTGGAGGACAAGCACCGCGTGTTCCCAGGCGACGGCATCCTGCCGCTGGAGGAGATCCTGCGGGACCTGCACGGCACGGGCTTCCGGGACTGCGTGTCGCTGGAGCTGTACAACCCCAGCTACTGGGAGCGCGACCTCCTGGGCGTCGCGACCGAGGGACATCGGAAGACCCTCGAGACCATCGAGCGCGCCTTCGCCTGAGCCGCGGGCCCTCCCTCAGCGACGCCGTCGCCGCGGCCTGCGCTGGGGCTCGGCAGCCAGCGGGTCCTCGGGCCAGGCATGGCGGGGGTAGCGGGCGCGCAGGTCCTTGCGCACCTGCGGCCAGGTGCGCTCCCAGAAGCCGGCGAGGTCGTCGGTCACCTGCTGGGGACGCTGGTTGGGCGCGAGCAGGTGCAGCAGGCAGGGCACGCGCCCCCCCGCGACGGTCGGGGTGGTGGCCAGCCCGAAGAGCTCCTGGATCCGCACCGCGAGGACCGGCGGTCGCCCCGCCTCGTAGCGCAGGCGGATCTGGGATCCCGTCGGGACCCGAACGCGCTCGGGTGCGAGCCGCTCGAGGGCACTGCGCGCGCCGTGCGGGAGCGAGCTCAGGACGAGGCTCGCCACCGGACGCCGCTGGAGATCCTCGAAGGAGCGGCAGCCCTGGACGAGAGCCGGCAGCAGACCCTCGAGGAAGGGGCCCTCGAGGGGCTCGAGGCCACACCCCGGCTCCCACTCCAGCGCGCAGGCGATGCGCGCGGTGAGCTGCTCCAGCTCGGGGTCCCCGCCGAGGACGAGCGGCCCCAGGGTGCGGCGCCGTGCGCCGCGCACGCGCCGCTCGCCGGGGTCGAACACGACCGTCAGGCTGCTGCGCTCCTCGCCGCCGTCGATCCACGCGCGCGGCACGCCCACGGCCTGGCGCACGAGCGGCTCGCCGCCGGTGCCCTGGGTCACGAGGGCGAGGACGACCTCGGCCTCGGTCACGCAGGACTCGCGCGCGAGGCGGAGGCCGCGTCCATCGACGCCCCGCAGCCGGTCGGAGCCTGGCTCCCGGCGCACGGCCAGCCGGTCGGGGAAGGCCGCCAGCAGGGCGCGGGTCAGCGCTTCGTCGGGATCCTCAGCGCGCGGTTCTCCTCCGGACTCGCGCTCCACGAGGCGCAGCAGCTGGTCCCGCGCTCGCAGGACCTGCCGGCCGGGCCCGGAGCGCAGGCCGCGCGGGGCGCGCCCCCCGAGGTCGAGCTCCTCGAGCGCATCGAGCCGTGCGTCGAGGTCGGAGTCCGCGCTCGCGGAGCGAGCAGGTCCCTCCCGGTCGAACGGATCGCGCTCGGCGAGGAGCGCCGCAGTGAGGGCCGCGGTCCGCGGAACGCCGAGCGCCTGGCCCTCGAGCAGGAGGCGCCCCAGTCGCGGGTGCACGGGGAGCCGAGCGAGGCGCTCCCCCAGCGGCGTGAGGCGCCCGTCGGCCACGGCGCCGAGGAGCTCGAGCAGCTCCTCCGCGCGCTGCAGGGCAGCGGCCTCCGGAGCCTCGAACCAGGGGAACGCCGCGGCGTCGGGCTCGCCGAAGGCCAGCAGCTGGAGCACCGGCCCCGCGAGGTCGAGGCGCCGCACCTCCGGCGCCTCGGCGGGACTCAGGCTGCGCTGATCGATCGCGCTCCACAGCCGGAGCGCGAGGCCCGGGGCCAGGCGGCCCGCCCGGCCCGCTCGCTGGTCGGCGCTCGCCACCGAGATGCGCGCGACCTCGAGGCGATCGAGACCCACCGCTGCATCGTGGCGCAGGACCCGCGCGAGGCCGCTGTCCACCACCGCCCGGACGCCCTCGACCGTGACGCTCGACTCGGCGACGTTGGTCGCGAGCACCACCCGTCGTCGGGACCCGGCCCGCAGGGCGCGGTCCTGCTCCTCGGGGCGGAGGGTGCCGTGCAGGGGCAGGACCTCGGGCGCGGCCGCACCGCCACCCGCGAGGCGCTCGGCCACGCGCTGGATCTCGCCGACTCCGGGGAGGAACGCGAGGACGTCACCGTCGGTGCGCTGGAGGGCCTCCCGGACGCCCCGCGCCACGTGGTCCTCGAGCCGCTCCCGGGGCTCGGCGTGGAGGTACTGGGTCTCGACCGGGAAGCAGCGGCCCTCGGAGCGCACCACGGGCGCGCCGAGGAAGGCCGCCACGGGCTCCGCATCCAGGGTGGCGCTCATGACCACGATCCGGAGGTCCGGCCGCACCTCGGTGCGGACGCGCTGGGCCAGGGCGAGGACCAGATCCCCCTCCAGGTGCCGCTCGTGGAACTCATCGAGCACGAGAGCGTCGATGCCCTCCAGGAAGGGGTCCTCCTGGAGGCGGCGGAGCAGGATCCCCTCGGTGCAGAACACCACGCGCGAGTCCGCCCGGAAGCGGCGCTCGAAGCGCACCGACCAGCCGACCTCCTGGCCCGCCGTCCATCCCTGCTCGGCCGCCACCCGGCGGGCCGCGGCGCGCGCCGCCAGCCTCCGCGGCTCCAGGACCCACACCGAACCCTCGCCCCGTGCCAACGCAGGGGGGACGCGGGTGGTCTTGCCAGCACCCGGCTCGGCCACGAGCACGCAGGCGCCAGCCTCCGCGAGCGCGGCGTCCAGCGCGGGCAGGACCTCGTCGACGGGCAGGGGCTGCACCCCTGCAGCCTAGCGGTCCCACGGGCATCGTCCCCCCCATCGTCAGGACCTCGCGCAGGTCGACTCGCGCGAGTGCCGGAGCTGGCCCTGCGGAGCTCGTCCTGGACCGTCCGAGGAGGTCATCCGAACGCGCTCTGTCAAGGCTCGAGAGCGGACAACATGGGCCCGCTTGGGAGGGGAAATGCGTGCGAGCCAGCGCTAGCATCGACCGCGCGCGAGGGCTCGATTCCACCGCCGGTCCGCACACCGGTTCCGCACTCGCGCGAAGGGGTCCGTCAATGTTGCAAGAGTTCTTCCTGATGCTGGGTGGCGCGTGCTTCGGCACGTTCGCTGGGTACCTCATGGCCCTCGAGAGGGGTCGCACGCAGAGGCGCGTCCAGCAGGAGCTCTGGGACCGCAAGTTCCGCCTCTCCGAGGCCGATCGTGAGGCGGCCGTCGCGAGCCTCAACCAGCAGCAGGTGGACCTCAAGCGCGCGCGCGCCGAGGCGAACGAGCTGGAGCAGCAGCTGAGCGACCTCGAGGGAGCGCGCGCCGAGGCCGAGCAGGCGCTCGCACGCGCCGAGGCGCTGACGGTCGAGGGCGAGCAGCTGCGCGCCGACCGCGCGTCCTCGCGGGCCGAGGCTGCCCGGTGGGCGAGCGAGCACCGCGACGCGGCGGCAACGCGCGACCGGCTCGGCCGCAGCCTCCGCGCCGGCGGCCTGGCCGTCCAGCAGCTGGCCCACGAGCGCCGCGAGGCGCGGGCCGCCGCGACCGAGCTCGAACATCGACTCGCCGAGGCCCAGGCACGCGTCGCCGTGCTCGAGCCGGAGGAGGTCCGCGCCAAGGGGCTCGCCGCCCAGCTGGCCGACCAGGCCGCAGAGGTGGAGGGCCTCACGGCGGAGCGCGATGGCCTGCGCGGTCGCGTGGAGGAGCTGGAGCGCACGGCGAGCGAACTCCACGCCGCACAGGAGCAGCTCGCGAACCTGCGGGAGGACCTCGCCCAGCGCGAGGCCGAGGTCGAGCGCCTCGCCCCGGTGGCGGAGCTCGTCGAGGCACGCACCGCGGAGACCGAGGCGGCACGCGGGGCTCAGGAGCAGCTCCAGGCGGAGCTGGACCGGGTCCGCGAGCAGGCCCTCGAGGTGCCGCGCCTCCACGAGGAGCTCGCCGCGAGCAGCGCTCGGGTCGAGGAGCTCAGCGCCCTGGAGGCGCGCCTGCGCAGCGAGATCGACGAGCACGCGGCCCGCGCCGCGTCGCAGGAGAGCCGCCTCGCCGAGTCGGAGGCCGCGCGCGTGCGCGAGGTCGCCACGAAGGTCGACCAGCTGACGGAGATCGAGCTGGAGCTGGAGAGCGTCCGAGCCTCCCTCGAGCTGCGCACCACCGAGCTCGAGGAGGCGCGCGAGCACGCCGAGGCGGTCACCCGCGACCGCGATGCCCTCAGCCCGGCGGCTGCGCGGACCGAGGAGGCCGAGGAGGCCCTCGCCCGCGCCGAGGCGCTCCTCGGCGAGCGCGCGGCCCAGCTCGCCGCACTCGAGGAGCGGCTGAGCACGCTCGAGCCGCTGCCCGCGAAGCTGGAGGGACTGCACGCCGACCTCGACGGTCTGCGCCGCGAGCGAGACGAGGCGCGCCTGCGCGCCGCCTCCCAGGAGGAGCAGCTGGAGCACCTCGCGCCCCTGCGGCCGCTGCTGGACGAGCGCGACGCCGAGCTGCGTGAGCTGCGGCAGTCCCACAAGGACGAGCGCACGGCGACGGCGGAGCGCATGGCCCAGCTGGAGGATCGCCTCGAGGAGCTGGAGCCGCTGCCCGAGCGCCTGCGCGCCAGCCAGCGCCAGGCGGAGCAGCTCGAGGAGCGCCTCGCCCAGGCGGAGGCCAACGCCGCTGAGGAGGCCGCGGCCCGGGAGGGTGAGCTCGAGGAGCTCCGCCCCCTTCCGGCGCGCCTCGCCCGGACCGAGACCGAGCTCGAGGGAGCGCGCGCGCGCCTGCTCGAGGCCGAGCAGACCCACGCGGGGGAGGTCGATGAGCTCAGCCGCCGCGTGGCCGAGCTCGAGCCCGTGAAGCTCGAGCTGGCCCAGCGCGACGGCGAGCTGCGCGTGGAGAGCCAGCGCGGCCGGGAGCTCGCCAGCGAGCTTCGAGCCGAGCTCACCCAGGTGCGGACGCGCCTGAGCGAGCTGGAGCCCCTGCCCTCCCTGCTCAACGAGCGGGAGCAGCGCATCGCGGCCCTTGGCGAGCAGCTGGCCGATGCCCGGGAGCAGTCCGCGGCGAAGGCGAGCGGCCTCCAGCAGCAGCTCGACGACCTGGCGACCCTGCCCACGGACCTGGAGCACGCGCGCAGCGCGCATGCCGAGGCACTGGCGAGCCTGGCGAGTGCCGAGAGCGCGAGCGCCGCACGCGTCGCGGAGCTCGAGGAGCGCCTGCGAGAGCTCGAGCCGCTCCCCGCGCAGCTGGCGGATCGGGAGCGCGAGCTCACGGGCCTGCGCAAGGACCTGGAGCGCACGACGGCCACCTTCACCCGCGAGGCCGAGCGCAGGGAGAAGAAGCTCGGCCAGCTCGAGGAGAAGAGCCGCGAGCTGACCGTCGAGCGCCGCGCGACGCGCAGGCAGGGCAAGGCCCTGGAGAGCGCGGAGGCGGCCCGCCAGGAGCGCGATGCCCGGATCCTCGAGCTCACCCAGGAGCTCGGCGAGCTCCGCAGCGAGCTGGTCGAGAGCCGCAAGAGCGCGGCCGCGGTCGATCAGGAGCTGAAGGCGGGCGCCCAGTCGGCGGCCGGGCTGGAGCGTGAGCTGCGAGGCCTGCGCGTCGAGCTGAAGGCGGTGAAGCTCAAGCTCGCCGACCAGCAGCGCGTGGCACGGGAGGCGCAGCGCGACCTGAAGCGCCGCGAGAAGGAGCTCGAGCGCGCGCTCGCGAAGCTCGACAAGGTCGGCGGCCCCGGCACCGTCAGCAAGGGCGTCGTGCGCCCGCCCGCTGCCGCGGCGCGTGCCAAGAAGAAGGTCTCCAAGCAGCCCGCCGCGACGAGCAAGGCCGCGGCCGGGCGCCGTCCCGCGCGCGCCAAGAAGGCCTGATGGGGTCGCTGCGGCTCCTCGTGGTCGGCCTGGCGCTCTGCGCCTCGGGCTGCGTGGATCCGCGGGTGGAGGACCCCGCCTGGCGGGTGCTGCTCGTCACCGTCCAGGGGTCCGTCGAGGAGCCTGGGGAGGGACCCGCGCTGGTCGACGCGTGGGCCCGGTCCCAGGCGACCGGGACCCTGCTCGAGCAGGTGTGGTGCGCGTCCGGCTCCGTCCGCTCCAACGGGGCGACCCTCATGGTGGGCGGGGGCCCGTGGCTGCACGGGATCACGGACGACCTCGGCGACCGCACGGCGCTCCCCGCCAGCCTCCCCTCCCGAGCCTTCGCCGAGGACGCGTGGACGGGCGCCGTGGTCGCGGTGCCCCCGCTCGCGCGCGCGGGCGGGATCGAGGAGGGCTTCGAGCGCTTCGACGGCGAGACCGTCCTGCCTGCCGGGACCGTCCTCGAGCGCGGCGCGCCGTGGCTCGAGGCCCGTGGCGATGCTGCCGGCGGCTGGCTGCTGTGGCTGCACCTCGTCCAGCCGAGCGCGGAGGAGCTGGACCGGGCGCGCGACCTGGCCCGCGACCCGCGCTGGGCGGAGCACACCCTGCTGGCCGTCGTCGCGCTGGATGCCGTGACCGAGGGACCCGCCCACAGGACCCGCGCCTGGGTCGAGCGCCCGGCCACGCTCCCCCACGTCTGCCAGGACCCCGTGCTGCTCGCCGACCTCACACCGCTGCTGATGGAGCACCTCGGCCGTGAGGACGCGGCCGATCGCGCGGCCTGGAACGGCAGCCTCGAGGGGAGGAGCCCAGGCAACGCTCTGCTCGGCCTCGAGCCCCACCCCACGCCCCCGGTCCTGCGTCGCCTCGAGGGTCCCGTGGCCCTGTGGCAGAGCTGGACGCTGGAGCCGGGCGCCGAGCCGCTGGGACCCGAGGACGCGGGCGAGATCGACGCCGAGGTGCGGGCGGCCCTCGTGGACGCGCTCCGCAAGGATGCCGAGCGGATGTCCGCGGTCGACTCCTGAGGCACGTCCTCGCGCGTGGACTCCCTGTGCCGGCGGGACAGGACTACGATCCGGGGCTCCCGAGACCCCCTCACGTCGAGGGGCAGCCGGGACGAGCACCTCGAGCCATGCCCTCAGCCAAGCGACTCCTCGGCCGCCTCACTCCGGCGGCCCGCGCGGCCACGATGTCGTTCGCTGCCCTTGCCCGCCCGTTGGTGAGTCTGTCGGTGGTGCCCATGTCGTTGGCGGCCCTGGCCCTCGCACCCGCTGCGAGCGCGGCTCCGGTCCCCGTCCAGGACAAGGCTCTGGGCGCGACGCGGGAGCAGAAGAAGTCGCTGGCTCCGCTCCTCGACGTGATCGTCGACCAGCTGGACCTGCTGACCGTGCATGGGGACGAGCGCACCCTGCGCCGGCTCGTGACGAACGCCCTCGAGGTGCAGGTCACCTGGAAGGCCATGGCTCGCTACGACGAGGTCCTCCTGAAGATCATCGCGGACGACCTGGGCATCAAGACGACCGACGGTCTGATGACCGTCCGCAACAGCCTGCTGCCGAGCTACCTGGCCTCCCCGACCGCCGAGGAGATGGCCCTGCTCGTGCCGGCCCTGCCCGAGTACCCGGAGTTCGGCTCCGAGGCCGAGCGGGAGGACTACGAGCGAGAGCGCGAGCGGCTCCGGCGAGACGTGAAGCAGGCAGAGCTCCGAGCTCGCTCGCTGACCTACCCCGGGGTCGACGTCAAGGAGATGCACCTGCGCTGCGTGCGGCACGAGAAGCTGGCCCTGACCGAGCTGCGCCAGCGCGCTCCGCAGGAGCTCGAGCGCTCGGCCCAGAAGGCCCTGCGCACGGTCGCCGAGCACCACGCGCCGCGGTTGGCCGCGGCGCTGGGCGTCGAGCCGGACCGTGAGTTCCGCGAACTCGTGCAGGCCGGCCTCGATCACCCGACCCCAGAGGCGGCCATGCTCGGCGTGCTCGTGAAGCTGCGCGCGGCCGTGCGGCCGCAGGTCTACGAGGAGGAGCAGGTCGAGGACGACCCGCTCCTCATCTGCGACGCGCACCCCAAGGTGATCGCGCGGGTCTGCAAGGGCGTCGCCGAGAGCGGCTGCTGGGCACAGCTCCGGGCGGACTTCGAGGCCGTCCTGGAGGACCCTCGAGCCGCGACCAAGGCCATCAAGGCCCGCGGCGAGTGACGGGGACCAGCGGCGCCCGCGGCCGATGATCAGCCCTGGTCGGCGTTCAGGGACACGACCCGCCCCGCACGCAGGAAGGCCAGCTGCAGCGTGATCGCCGACGGCTCGAGGCCCGTCATCGCGGCGAGCACGCGACCGTAGGCCTCCAGCTGGGGCCGGTAGTGCTCGACGCGTGCGTCGATCCCGTCGCCGTCCACTCGGTCGGTCTTCCAGTCGATCACCGCGGCGCTCACGACCCGCCCCTCGGCGTCTCGGTGCAGCACCACGCGGTCGAAGGTCCCGGACCAGAGCTCGCCGTCGAGCTCGACCGCGAAGCGGCGCTCCCGCCAGAGGTCCACGCCGTCGCCGGGGGGCTCGAGGAGCGCGCGCAGCTCCGGAGCCTCGAGGGCTGCATCGAGCAGGGCCAGCGCCTCATCCAGGAGGGCCTCCTCGGTTCGCCCGTGCTCTCGCCTGCGATCGGCGAGCGACGCCAGGTCGAGCGTGTCCGCCCACGCGACCTCCTCGAGGAGCTCGTGCACCAGGGATCCGAGCGCCACGGCGTCCGCATCGACGCCTCGCAGCCAGTCCGCGACCGGGCGCCGCCGGCCACCCTCGGCCGCGCTCGGGCTGCGGCTCGGGAGCGGACGCAGGGCACCGCCGACGCCCAGGTCGAGCTGCGGAGCCGGCTCGGCGTCCGGAAGAGGGCTCTCCTCCTCGAGCCCGCTCCACCAGGGCGCCTCGGAGGCACTCTCCGCGAGGAGCGAGCTCTCGGGCTCGTCCTCGTCGGGCGTGCCGAGGCCGCGCACGAAGTGGCACCAGCGCGCGGCCGGATTGTCGCGCTTCTTGGCTGCCCGGCGCCAGTGAGGGATCACGAGATCGAGGCTGCGACGCGCCCGGGTCATCGCCACGTAGAGCATGCAGAGCGAGTCGGTGATCAGCGCCTGCTCGTCCCACTCGTGGAGGCTGTCCAGGCCGTCGTCGAGGAGGCGGTAGCCCTTGGCCTGGTAGCTGCTCAGCTCGTCCACCGGTCCGTAGGCGTCCTGTCTCCGCGAGACGAGCGAGGGGTTCTCGAAGAGCTTCCCCGCGAGCTCGGGCAGCACGACCGCGTCGTACTCGAGGCCCTTCGAGGCGTGGATGGTGAGGACCCGCACGCGCGCCGCGCTCGCGCCCTCGGTGCGCGCCTTCTGCAGGTGGGCCACGAGCGGCCCCAGGCGTCCGCGGCCCGACTCGGGCCAGCCGTGGGCGATGCGGATCACGGCCTCGAGGCGCTCGAGGTCGTAGGCCTCGAGGTCCGGGAGGCGATCGCGCACGCCCGCGAGATAGCGCCCGACGCCGAGCTCGGCGATGCCCAGGCGCGCGCGCTGGGAGATCGCCCGCCCGAGTGCCGCGAGGTCGCGCCCGTCATCGAGGTCCTCGAAGAGCGCGAGCAGGGGGCTCCCCAGCACCAGGGCGAGGCCCAGCCCGTCCCCCGGGTGGTCCGCGAGCCGGAGGAGGCCAAGAACGCAGCGCACGAGGTGGGAGTCCACGAGCGGGCGCCCGCCCTCGCCCGCGGCCGGGATGCCCTCCTCCGCGAGCCGCGCCAGGAGCCGCACGCCGAAGCGCCCGGTCCGGGTCAGGACGGCGATGCGTGCGTTCGGCGCCTCCTCCGCGAGCTCGCGCACGAGGCGCACGGTGCAGGCGAGGAGGTCCTCGGACTCGGACCGACCGTCCTCCTGCGGTGCCTCCCACACCCGCACGCGACCGGGCACGTCGGCGTTCTTGTCCGCTGCCCGATGCTCCTCCCAGCCGGCCTCGAAGGCCGCGACGGCGCGGCTGGCCGGCGTGTCGGCCTCCAGGAACCAGGCCTTGGTCAGCCGCGAGAAGATGCGGTTCACGAACTCGAGCACCACCGGCGACGAGCGCCAGTTGGTCGCGAGCGCCTCCGGCTCGGTCCCGAGGCGCGCGCTCAGCCCCTGCAGGAGCCGGGGCTCCGCCTCGCGGAAGCCGTAGATGGACTGCTTGGGGTCGCCCACCACGAACAGGCTCCGCTGATCCCCCGAGGAGGCGATCTCCTCGAGGTTGCGATCCAGGACCGCGTGCTGGAGCGCGTTCGTGTCCTGGTACTCGTCCAGCAGCAGGTGCTGCAGGCGCGCATCGAGCCGGTAGGCGAGGTCGAAGTCGAGCTGCCCCAGTGCGGCCTGGGCGAGCAGCCAGGTCAGGTCGTCGAACCGCAGCCCGCCCTCGTCCTGCAGGAGCTGGTCGTGCTCCGTCGCGAACTCCGCGAGCAGCTGGGCCAGGGCCCGGTTCTGCTGGGCCACCTCCCCCAGGACGACCGCGGCCACGTGGTCGCGCAGGCGCGTGAGGACGCCCTCCCAGCGCGGGTCGGCATCGCTGAACGGCTTGCCGTAGTAGGTGCCCTTGTCCAGCCAGGAGAAGAACAGGCTGCCGCCCATCAGACCCTTCCAGTCGCAGACCGCGAGCGTGGTGAGGAGGGCGTCCTTCCCCTTCACCCAGTGGCCGTGGTCCTTCCCGGCGCCCGTCTTCACGACCTCGCAGGCCCGCACCTCCGCGAGCAGGGCGTCGTACTGCTCGTCCGAGAGCGCGGCCCCTGGCTGGACCTTGTCCCAAGCGCCGTCCTGCGCCCAGCGTGAGCGTGCGTGGGCGCTCGCCACGCTGCGCAGGAGCCGGTCGAGCACCCGCGCCTCGCTGCGGCCTCGCTGGAGATCGCGCAGGAGCGTCATCCGCTCGTCCTGATCGCCACGCTCGAGGACGCGCTCGAGGGCCTCGAGCCGCAGCTCCTCGTCCTCGACCTCCTCGACCATGCGCCAGCCCGGGTCGAGGCCGAGCTCGGGAGCGAGCGCGCGGCCGAGGCGCGCGAACCAGGAGTCGAGCGTCAGCACCTGCATCCGGGGCAGGGCGTCGACCGTCGCCTTGAGGACCTGCTGGCAGGCCTCGAGCTCGAGGTCGGGCCAGTCGAGCTGTGCGCGCAGCTCGTCGAGTCCCTCGCCGCCCTCGGCAGCGGCAGCCAGGCGCTCGAGGATCCGCGCCTGGATCTCCCCCGCGGCCTTGCGCGTGAAGGTGGCGGCCAGCACCTCGTCGGGCCGGGCCCCGCGCAGGAGGAGCTCCGCGAAGCGCAGCGTGAGCTGGAACGTCTTGCCCGAGCCGGCGGATGCGAGGACGACCTGGATGCGGTTCATGCCTCCTCCTCCTGCTCGGCGAGGTCGAGACCGTGGCCGACCAGGTAGCCCTCGAAGGGATCGAACGGCCGGAAGCGCTCGTCGGGTCCGGGCAGCTGGCCCGACAGGATCGCCTCGGCGATCTCGGAGGCGCGCTCGAGGGCGCTCGGCACCAGGTCCGCCAGTCCCTCCCAGTCCTGGAACCGGGTGCTCTTCTCGTCGGGCCCGAGGCAGACGTAGCCCCCGTGCACGCGGGCCGCGCCGATGCGCTGCCGTGCGAGGTGGACGTAGAGCGGGAGCTGGAGGTCCACCCAGACGTCGTCCTTGAGGTGCACCTTCGCAGGGTCGCGCAGGCTGGAGACGCTCTTGTAGTCGAGCAGGCAGAAGCTCCCGTCCTCGTGCTGGTCGATGCGGTCGATCGAGCCGTGCACGCCCATGCGCCCGCACGGCAGGCGCACCGGGTCCTCCGGGCGCCACTCCACCTCCACCACGCGCCAGCCGCTGCTCGCCCGCGTCGCCTGCCGGGTCGCGAACAGCTGGAGGCGATGCCGGGCCTGGTCGAGCTGGAGGGCGACGGCCGCGCGGGGGCTCGCACCGAATCGGCGCTCGGCGACCGCGGTGAGCTCGGCCTCCAGGGCGCTGAAGAGGACCTCGGGGTCGTCGCACGCGCACAGGTCCTCGCGCGCCAGGACCTCGAGGACGCGATGGAGGAGCGTGCCGAAGGCGGCGCTGTCGAGCTCGCGGGCCTCGTCCGTGCACGCCCGCAGCCGGAGCTCGTTGCCCACGTGGAAGAGCAGGGGGGCCTGCAGCCACTTGCGGAAGCCGGTCACCGGAACGCTCTCGAGGGGAGCATGGGCGCGAATCCGGACCGGCGCTGCCAGCGGGGGTCGCGCAGGGCTCGCGACCGCGACGCGCGCGCCCCCCTCGGTCCAGTGCCGGACGCGAACTGCGGTCTGGGCGGCGGCGGCTCGCAGCAGGAGGCGGCTGGGCAGCGTCGGGTCCCCGCCGCTCCCCAGCCGCGGCGCCATCCACGTGGTGCGCCGCGAGCGCTGGAGGACCTCGGCGAGGTGCAGGTCCCGCGCCAGGCGATCGTCGTCCGCCGGCAGGTCGAGATCCCGGCGAAGCGCGGGAGGAAGCAGGGAGTCGAGGCGCGGCGATGCAGGGACGAGGCCCTCGAGGGCCGAGGTCACCACGAGGCGCGGAGCCGGGTCCATCACGAGCTCGAGCCAGCCGAGGGCCTCGACCGTCGGCGCGGTGCCGGAAGGAGCAGGGGGAGGAACGCGCGCGTCCTCGGCCGCTTGGAGGACGCGCTCGAGGTGGTCCGCAGCCGAGGAGCCGGAGCTGATCTCCTTCGGCACGCTCTCCAGGTCCTCCAGGAGCCGCGCGAGCTGGCGCAGGGCCTCCACCCGCGGCTGGTCCGCGGGGTCGTCGGCGTCGAGCTCCGCCGAGGGAGCGACGGCCTCGAGGAGGGCGCGCAGGCCCGCGAGGGTCGCGCCTCGCTCCCGCGCGGCGACGAGGGGCTGCAGGACCTCCCCGGTGGCCTCGAGCGCGCGCTGGATCCGCTGGTTGCGCTCCAGCTCCCGACGACGCGTCCCGAGGAGCTCCCCGTCGAGGTCGTTCGCGAGGTGCTCGGTCGCATAGGCGTCGAGGTCCCCGATCGGGACGGGCGCGCCGTCCATCAGGCGCTCGAGAGCGGCCTCGAACCAGGGATGGCGCCAGAGGTCGGAGAACGTGCGCGCGCCCGGCTCACGCAGCGCGGCCGCCAGGAGACGCAGCAGGCGCAGCTCGGGGGTGCGCGGCAGGGGCGTCCCGGAGCCATCGCGCAGGGTGACGCCCTGGCGTGCGAAGGCGTCGGTGAGCTCGGGCAGGGTCGCCGGGTCGAGGATCCCGACCGCCGCGTCCCCATCGACGGGGACGCCCTCCAGCGCGCGGACGGCGGCCTCCGCCTGGGTCGGCAGGTCGGCCACGACGCTCCAGTCCTCGAGCGGGACGTCGAGGGTCCGCTCGAGCCAGGCGGAGCGCACGAGGCGCCCCCGCTCGTCGAAGAGCCCGGGCTCGTCCTCCGGAGCGAGGACCAGGTGGTGCAGCGCGCCGTCGAGGGCCTCGAGGACGCCGTCCCGCAGGGGCTGCGGCTCGGCGAGATCCACGAGGACCACCCGGGCTCCGTGCCGCACGCGGCCCTCGGCAAGAGCCCGCCTTCGGAGATCGTGCGGGTCGTGCAGGCCCGCCCGCTCCAGCAGGGCTCGGTACTCGCCCTGCAGGCGCCCGAAGAGCCCCCACCGCTCGCGCTCCCGCGGGCGAGTCGCGAGGACCTCGCAGCCGAGGACTTGGTCGAGGTCGAGGCCGGCGCCCACGAGATCGCTGTGGGCCTGGCGGAGCTGCGCGGCGAGGCTGCTGAAGCGTGCGTCCTCGTCCGCCCCCACGCGTGCGCCCGCCAGCAGGCGCAGCTCCGCGGGCGCAGCGCCACGCAGGACCTGCTCCCAGCAGAGGGTCCGGGTGAGGCGGGACGCCGGCTCCCCGTCGAGCTCCAGCAGGCGGTCCGTGAGGGCACCGCCCGTGAGCAGCTCGGGGATGCCGCTCCCCAGCGGCTCCGCGGCCAGCGCGCGGCGGAGGGTCCGCACCGCGCGGCCGCCGGGGAGGGCCACCAGCCATGCGTGGAGCTCGTCCCCCAGCTCCTTCCTCAGCCACTCCGCGATCCGCGGGATCGGCGGACCGTCCCATCCGAGGTGGTGCACCGAGCAGCGAGCCATGGCGCGCCAGTCTAGGTCGTGGTCCGCGCGGCACCAACGGACGTGCAAAGCAGCGGGAGGGTCGCGGATGGTGGGCCCCGTGGGACTCGAACCCACGACCAAGCGATTATGAGTCGCCTGCTCTAACCGACTGAGCTAGGGGCCCTCCGGGCGGGGGCGAGGGTAGCCTCTCCCCCTCCCCACCGGGTCCCAAGGAGCGACCCCCGCGACGATGGACGAGCTGCAGCGCCTGATCGAGACCCTGACCGCCATGGAGACCCTGATGGAGCAGGAGGGGGAGGCGCTGCACCGCGTGCAGCCCGACCGCTCCGGCTGGTCGGCGGCGCAGCACTTCTACCACCTCGCCCTCGCGACCGACCTGGGCCTGCGCAACGTGCGCTCGCTCGTGGCCGGCAAGGGACGGCTCATCGACCACGAGGCGCCGCCCAGCACGCGGATGCCCGAGCTCGTCGCCCTCGGTCACTTCCCCGAGGGGGCCCAGGCCCCGCGGATCGTGACGCCGCCCGAGGCGGTCAACCCGGAGTTCCTCGCCACGGAGCTGGCGGCGGCCAAGGAGGCGGCGGCCCGCATCGCGGCGACGGGCGCCGACCTCGCGGCCGTCGAGGGGCGCGTCGTGCACCAGGACCTGGGCGCCATGGATGCGGCCCAGTGGGCGACCTTCGCTCGGATGCACGCGGAGCACCACCTGGCGCTGGGCCAGCGCGTGCTGGGTTCTTGAGGGCCGAGGGGGCCCTCGCGTCGGGGCCTCGACACGGAGCGACCCCGGGCCGGCTCGAGCGAGGGGCGGCGCCCGTCCCCGCAGCCCTCAGCCGGCCTCGGCCGCTCGCTCCGCGTGCCGGGCCAGCACGTCGGCGACGCAGCAGGTCAGACGCTCGGCGAACTCGAGGTGCAGGAACTCGTTGGGCCCGTGGGCGTTGGAGCCGGGGCCGAGGACACCCGTGATCAGGAACTGCGCCTCGGGGAACTGCGCCCCCAGCATCCCCATGAACGGGATCGTGCCGCCCTCCCCCATCTGCACGGCGCCGTGACCGTCGAAGTGGGTGCGGGAGGCCTGGTCCACCGCCTCCTCGAGCCAGGCAGCCAGGGGCGGTGCCTCCCAGCCAGGAGCGCCGTCGATCACGTCGGCGGTGACGCGCGCCCCGTAGGGCGGATCGGCCTCGAGCGCGGTCTTCACGGCCTGGCCCGCGCGCGCCGGGTCGGAGGTCGGCGGCAGGCGGAGCGACAGCTTGAGGGTCGTGCGCGGGCGCATGACGTTGCCCGCCTGCTCGAGCTGGGGCAGGCCGTCCTGTCCGGTCGTGGCGAGCTGCGGCCGCCAGGTGCGGTTGAGGACGAGCTCCGGCCCGTCGGTGCAGACAGGGCCCGCGCCCTCGTGCCAGGGGAAGCGCGCATGCACCGCGTCCCCCAGCACCTCGGCCGCGACCCGCGCCTGGGCGACGCGCCCCTCGGGGATGGGCTCGTGCAGCTCCTCGACGAGGATGCGTCCGGTGGCGGAGTCCTCGAGGCGATCGAGGAGCTGGCGAGCGACGCGGAAGCTGGACGGGACCACGCCACTCGCGTCGCCGGAGTGCACGCCCTCACGGATCACCTCGACCGTGAGGTTCACGATCAGATTGCCCCGCAGGGAGCTGGTCAGCCACAGCTGGTCGTAGTTGCCGGCGCCCGAGTCGAGGCACACGACGAGCTCAGGCGCGCCGATCCGCGGGGCGAGGTGCTCGACGTAGGCCGGCAGGTCGAAGGAGCCGCTCTCCTCGCAGGCCTCGATGAGGACCACGCAGCGAGCGTGCGGCACGCCCTGGGCCTGGAGGGCCTCGATCGCGCAGAGCGAGGAGAAGGCCGAGTAGCCGTCGTCGGCTCCACCGCGACCGTAGAGCTTGCCGTCCTCGATGTGCGGGACCCAGGGGCCCAGCCCCTCGCGCCAGCCCTCCATCTCGGGCTGCTTGTCCAGGTGGCCGTAGAGGAGGACGGTGCCCGGCGCCGTCCCGGGGATCTCCATCAGGATCACCGGCGTGCGCCCGTCGAGCTCGACCACCTCGACGGTGAGCCCCTGGATCGGGCGCGCGCGGCACCAGTCGGCGATCAGCTCGACCGCGCGGTGCATGTGGCCGTGCGCCGCCCAGTCCGGGTCGAAGTGCGGCGACTTGTTCGGGATGCGGACGTACTCCACCAGGGTCGGGACGATGGTCGCCTCGAACTCGCGCGCCACGTGCGCGCGGAGGGAGCCGGGGTCGAGCGTCGCGGAGTCGGTCGTGGCAGGGGGCGTCATGGGGTGTTCCTCGCGGACCTCGATGGTAGCGTGCGTCCATGGCGCCGACCGTCCGCCTCGCGCCGCGCGCCGCCCTCGAGCGGCTGCCGGTCCCCGACGCCCTGCTCCGCTTCCTGGCCGAGCAGGGCCTCGACCTGGCGCACCTGCGCGGGACCTGCCAGCACCCGGACCTGGCCGAGCGGCTGGAGCGCCTCGGGCTGCGAGCGGGCGACGACCTCACGGTCCTCCCGCTGGGTGCAGCGCGGAGCGGAGTCTCCTTCGACCCGGGGACGGCGACTCGCGCCCTGCTGGTCGACCACAGGCTGCGCGTCACCCCGGGGGGCCCGGTGGCCCTGACGGAGGCCTGGCTCGCCGAGCGCCACGGCAGCGACCCGGCGGGCGACGACGGGGACGGGCTCCGGATCGCCGCGTCCCTCGACGGGAGCCCCGCCGGGGAGGGGAGCCGCTGGGAGGTCCTGGCGGTCGAGCAGCGAGTCCTCGAGCAGGCCCTCACCCTCGAGGACCTCGCCAGCATCCTGAGCGGCGGCCAGGTCCAGCGCGTGGACCTCGGCCTCCGGGCTCGCGCTGGCGCGCACGAGGTGGGGTTCGTGGAGGTCGAGTCCGTCCTCACGACGGTCCTCCTCCAGCGGAGGCCGCGTTGAGTCGCGCGGCCCGGCGTCCTGCTGCGGCCCTGCTCGCCTTGGCGTGGAGTGGCTGCGGAGGCGAGCCCGGGTCCGAACCCGCCGGCGGCCAGGAGCCCGTGGCCGCGCGCCCGAACGACCCCGCGCCGCCGACGGCGCGGTGGGACCAGGTCGAGCAGCTGCGCGCCGGACGCGACGCTCCCCGGCACCCGGGCGACGGCGGCGGGACGGCGCGCCTGGTCCTTCCCGAGGGGGAGCGCGCCACCGTCCCCGTGAGCACGCCGCGCACCTGGACCGTCGAGCTGACCGTCGGACCCGAGGGGATCGCGGTCGGCGGTGGGATCTACCTCATGCCCGAGCCCTTCTGGGGCTGGAGCACGCCGCAGGACCGGGCGCCAGGGCGCGTCGGGTTCACGACCGCGAGCACCGGCGCCGAGGGGGTGGAGCTGGACTGCACCGCCGGCGGCGGTCTGTTCCTCGCCACCGTCAGCGGTCGTGCCCTGGTTGCCGGCGAGACGGTCACCCTCGTGTACGGCGCGGGGGACGGTGCCCTCTCCGACCGCCACGCCGAGCGAGCCGCGCGGCTCTGGGTCGCGGTCGACGCCGACGGGGACGGCGTGCGGCGCGTGCTGGAGGACTCCCCCACCATCGAGGTCGTCGCCGGACCGCCGGCCCTGCTCTCGGCCGTGGGCCCCGCGACGCTGCGACCCGGGGAGCGAGCGAGCCTGCGCATCGCGGTCCTCGACGCGCTCGCGAATCGGGGCGTCGCGCGGACCGCGGGCATGCTGACGATCGAGGGTGCCCCAGCGGACTGGGACCTCGAGGCCACTCACGAGCTCACCGAGGAAGCGGCCGGCGTCCTCGAGGTGCCGCTCCGCGCAGGGGGCGAGGGGATCGTCCGGCTCAGGGTCACGTTCGACGGCGTCGACCCGCCCCTCGAGACGCGCGTGGCCCCGATCCGCGTGACGCGCACGCTGCCGCGCGTGCGCTGGGCCGACCTGCACGGTCACTCGGGGCTCTCGGACGGGACGGGCACGCCCGACGACTGGTACCGCTACGCACGCGAGGTGGCCGGGTTGGATATCGCGGCGCTCACCGACCACGACCACTTCGGCGTGCGCTTCCTCGATGAGGAGAACGGCCTCTGGGAGGAGCTGGTGGCCACGGCCGCGCGCCACCACGACCCGGGCGCCTTCGTCACCCTGCCCGCCTACGAGTGGACCAGCTGGATCCACGGCCACCGTCACGTCCTGCACTTCGCGGACACCGGCCCCCTGCTGTCCTCACTGGACGAGGCCACGGAGCGGCCCGACCAGCTGTGGGACGCCCTGAGGGACCTCCCCGCGATCACCCTGGCGCACCACTCCTCGGGTGACCCGATCCCGACCAACTGGAGCTTCGCGCCCGACCCCGTGCTCGAGCCGGTGACCGAGATCGCCAGCGTGCACGGCTCGAGCGAGGCGGCCGACGGTCCCCAGGCGGTACGCGGTAGCCGGCCCGGGCGCTACGTGCGGGACCAGCTGAACGGCGGGGTCCAGCTGGGCTTCGTGGCCTCGGGCGATGGTCACGACGGCCACCCAGGGCTCGCCCACCGCTCCCCGGTCTACGGCGCGCTCGGCGCGCGGCGGATCGGCACCGGCGGGCTCGCCGGGCTCGAGTGCGAGGAGCTGGACCGCGCGTCCGTGCTGGAGGCACTCCGCGCGCGCCGGACCTATGCGACCAACGGGCCGCGCATCCTCCTCCACGTCCGCCTCGCGGGGGAGCCTCCGGGCGCCGGGGTGTCCGCGGGTGTCGAGCCGGTCCTCGAGGTGGACCTGCGGGGAACGGCCGCCCTCGCGCGCGCCGTGATCGTGCGGGACGGCGAGCTCTTCGAGCTGGAGCTCGGTGGGGCCGAGGATCCCCGCGAGCTCGTGGGCTCCTACGCGCTGCCCGGAGGAGCCCTGCAGCCAGGGGACTACGCCTACCTGCGCGTCGAACAGGTCGACGGCGGCTGCGTCTGGTCGAGCCCCTGGTTCGGGACTCCCTAGGCGCTGACGGCCCGGGGGCCGGAGGCGTCCCGGCCGGGCGCGAGCCGCACGCGGTTGCGGCCCGCGGCCTTGGCGGCGTAGAGCGCCTGATCCGCCGCACGCAGCAGGTCGTCGACCCCGCGCATCCAGGCCTCACGCTGGGCGACCCCGACACTGATCGTGAGGGTGCGCGGCTCGTCCAGGTGGAGAGGCGGCAGCCCCTCGACCGCGCCTCGCAGGCGCTCGGCGGCGACGCGCGCCGTGTCGAGGTCCCCGCCAGGGACGAGGACGAGGAACTCCTCCCCGCCGACGCGCGCGACCATGTCGCCCGCACGGCTGGTCTCGCCGAGGGTGTCCGCCACCTCGCGCAGGACGGCGTCGCCGATGTCGTGGCCGCCCTGGTCGTTGATGACCTTGAAGTGGTCGAGGTCGACCAGGGCGATCGAGAGGGGCTGGTCCGCGCGGCGACTGCGCTCCCACTCCTTCTTGAGCTGCTGCATCCCGAAGCGGCGGTTCGGCAGCCCGGTGAGCGGATCGGTCAGGGCGGCCGACCGGAGGCGACGACCCAGCAGGCCCATCTCGGCCGCGCTGCGGAAGCTGCTGCGCTCGGCTCGGAGCAGGCGCGCGCGCTCGTGCGCGTTGCGACACCCGACACGGACCCGGGCCAGCAGCAGCCGTGAGGAGGCCGAGGCCGCGACGACGTCGTCCGCGCCGGCCTCCAGGAGACCGACCGCCGCGCCCTCGGCCTGGCTGGGCGTGAGGACGATCAGGTGCAGGCTGCGACCGACGGTGGAGCGACGCAGCACGCGCAGCAGCTCCAGGGTCGGGGCCGCGTCCCCGGGGGCGTCGACCACGACGACCTGCGGGTGCATGTGGAGAGCGAGCTCGAGGGCCGCCCGATGGCTGGAGGCCTGGAGGGTCTCGAGCTCCTCCTCTCGGAATGCCTCCTCGTACACCTCGAGGCTGCCCGGACGGGACGCCACGAGCAGGACCCGGTCGGGCTGGGCGGGCGCGCTGTCGACGGGATCCTCCGCGCCGGGACCCACCTCCTGGAACGGGTCATGCTCCAGGGCCGGGGCC
>WTJQ01000154.1 GCA_011524785.1 Planctomycetota bacterium
TGCCTCCACCGCCGCCAGCACCCCTCAGGAGGCCTCCCAGGCCCCCTCCGAGGCCCCCGAACAGGCCTCCGCCGCCCCCTGCGCCCGGGTCCACCATGGAGCCCGTGCCCGAGAGGCCCTCCAGGGCCGCCCGCTTGTCCTTGGCCCCGATCCGGGAGCCCAGGCCCAGCTTCCCCAGCTGCTTCATGGCCTTCTTCATCTGGCCGTAGCGCTTGACCAGGTCGTTGACCGCGTTCACGGGCTGCCCGGCCCCGCGGGCCACCCGTCGCCGGCGGGACAGGTCCAGCAGGTCGGGCTTGAGGCGCTCCCGAGGCGTCATCGACAGGAACAGGGCCTCCAGGCGGTCGAATTGGCGCTCGTCGACGTCCATGTCGGCGAGCTGGCCCATGCCCGGCATCATCCCCAGGACCTTCTTCATGGGGCCCATCTTCCGCACCATCCGGATCATCGAGAACATGTCCTGGAGGGTGAAGGTCCCCATGACCATCTTCTCGAAGCTCGCCTGAGCCTCGGTCTCGTCGATGGTCTTCTGCGCCTGGTCGACCAGGCCGACCACGTCCCCCATGCCGAGGATGCGCCCGGCCATGCGCTCGGCGCTAAAGGGATCGAGGTCCTCGATCTTCTCGCCGGTGCCGACGAAGAGGATCGGGGCCCCGGTGACCTCCTTGATGGAGAGGGCCGCGCCGCCGCGCGCGTCGCCGTCCAGCTTGGTCAGGATGACGCCCGACAGGTCGAGGCGCTGGTGGAACGCCTCCGCCGAGCGGACCGCGTCCTGACCCGTCATGGCGTCCACGACCAGCACCTGCGCGTGCGGCTGGGTCACGGCCGCGATCTGGGCGACCTCGTCCATGAGGGCCTCATCCACGTGCAGGCGGCCCGCGGTGTCCAGGAGGACGAGGTCGGCGCCGGTTCGCTTGGCCTCCTCGAGGCCGGCTCGGCAGACCTCTGGGGGCGTCGCGCCCTCCAGGTGGAACACGGGGACCTCGAGCCTCTGGCCCAGGACCCGGAGCTGCTCCACGGCCGCGGGGCGCTTGACGTCCGCGGCGACCATCAGGGGCCGCCGCTGGTGCTCGTCCCGCAGGAGGCGGGCCAGCTTGGCGCAGGTCGTGGTCTTGCCCGCGCCCTGCAGGCCTGCCAGCAGGACGACGGTCGGGCCCTGCTTGGCCACCGGGAGAGCGGCGTCCTCGGGGCCCATGAGCTCGACGAGCTCCTGGTGGACCGCGTGGACGAACTGGTTCGAGGCGTCGACGCCCGCGAGGCGCTCGGCGCCCAGGGCACGGGAGCGGACGCGGTCGGTGAACCGCCGAGCGACCTGGAAGTGGACATCGGCCTCGAGCAGGGCCTGCCGCACCTGGGTCAGGCCCTCGGAGACGTTCTCCTCGGTCAGCTCCTGGCGTCCGCGCAGGAACGAGAAGGAGCCCGTGAGGCGTTTGGTGAGGGTCTCGAACATGGCCGTGGGCCGGGCAACCTAACCCGAGGCCCCCAGCGTCCGCCACCTCGCCGGGTGGTCCGGAGCGGGGCGGAGGATCGCCCCGCTCAGGCCCTCACTCGTCCTCCTCCACCATCATCACGCCGGCTCCGATGGCCTCGAGCCGCTGCTCCATGGCCTCGTAGCCTCGCTCGAGGTGGTACATGCGCCGGACCTCGGTCCGCCCGTCGGCGACGAGGCCGGCCATGACCAGCGCGGCGGAGGCGCGCAGGTCCGAGGCCATCACCGGAGCCCCGCTGAGGCGGTCGACGCCGCGCACCACGGCCGCGTTGTTCTGGCGGCGGATGTCCGCCCCGAGGCGCATCAGCTCGGGGATGTGGGTCCAGCGCTCGGGGTAGATCCGCTCGCTGATCAGGCTGATGCCGTCGGCCTGGGTCATGAGCGCCATCCACTGCGCCTGCAGGTCCGTGGGGAAGCCCGGGTAGACGTTCGTGCTCACGTCGGTGGACTTCACCGGCGTCTCGCGGGGGTCCCGCGCCTCGGTCTCGATCCAGTCGGGGCCGACCGTGAACGGCAGCCCCGCGGCCCGCATCTGGTCCAGGAGGATCAGCAGGTGGTCCGGACGGCACCCGGTGACCCGGATGCGCCCCCCGGTCATGGCCCCCATCAGGGCGTAGGTCCCGGCCTCGATCCGGTCCGGGATCACGTCCACGTCGGCGCCACCGAGCTCGTCCACTCCCTCGATCTCGATGATCGGCGAGCCGTGGCCGCTGATGCGGGCGCCCATGGCGTTGAGCTGCTCGGCCAGGGCCACGATCTCCGGCTCGCAGGCAGCGCCCTGGATCTGGGTCATGCCCTTGGCCAGCGTCGCGGCCATGAGCACGTTGGCCGTCCCCAGCACGGTGCTGCCGAACGCGGAGCCCAGGTACATGCGGGCGCCGGTGAGGCCCCCGGGGGGCACCGTCGCCCGAATGTTCCCGTTCTCGAGGGAGATCTCGGCGCCCAGGGCCTCGAGCCCCCGGATGTGCACGTCGATGGGGCGCAGGCCGAACACGCAGCCCCCGGGCTGGCTGACCTCGACCCGGCCCTGGCGGGCCAGGAGCGGCCCCAGCACGCAGATCGAGGCGCGCATGCGCCGCACCGTGTCGTAGGGCGCCTGCGAGGAGAGGTCGCCCGAGGCGTCGATCTCCAGGTCGCCATTGGCCGCCTGCTCGTTGGGGGCGCCGAGGTCCCGCAGCAGGGAGGTCATGAAGCGGACGTCCCGCAGCTTGGGAGCCCCCTTCAGGGTCACGCGGCCCCTTCCCAGCAGCGCCCCGGCCATCATCGGCAGGACCGCGTTCTTGGCGCCTGCAGTGCGGATCTCCCCATCGAGGGGGCGCCCCCCCTCCACGATCATCTTCTTCAAGCTCGTCCCCTCGTCTCGTTGGAGGCCGGCGCCCCGCCCGAGCGGTGCCGTCCCCTGGTGCTGTGGCCTCGGCTGTGCGGCGTCGGCGAATTGGCCGGCCAGGACCGTCTCCCTGCCCAGGGATCCGGGGTTGGCCGCCGGGCCGAGGCCCGGGCGTGTGCGGGCGCCGTGAGGGTCGCCACGCGCCCTCGGGGAGAGCAGCCCCCGCCCGAGGTGCGGGGCTGGCGCCCCACGCGCGGCGCCATCCCGGCGCACGCTCCAGACGCTACCAACGGGAGGAGGCCGATCCAAGGCGCACGGGGCGCCCGCGCCCCGCCTCCCGGATTTGACGCCTGCAGGCGACCCTGCCTAGACTCCCGGGCTTCCGCAGGCGGCTCCAGGGCCTCCGGCGGAGCCTCCTGAGCGGCCACTCCCGGCCCTACACGCTGCGCGCCATGGCACCCTTCGACATCGCCACCGATCCCATCCCCAGCTTCGGGTCGCTCCTCACCGAGCGCGCCGACGTCTACGGTCGCAAGAACTCGTTCGACTCCTTCTCCCGCTCCGTCGAGCAGCTCGACGACGCTGGGGACGCCGGACGGCGGAAGGGCATGGGGATGTGGATGGCCGGCCGCTACGAGGAGGCAGCCGCCCTGCTCGCCAGCCACGAGGACGACGACGTCGCCGCGTTCACCCGCGGCAACGCGCTCATGAGCCTCGGTCGCCCCGGCGAGGCCCGCGCGATCTTCGAGCGCCTCAGCGAGAAGTACCCCGACGAGCCGCGTCCGCGCGGCGCGGCCCTCGACGCCCTGTGCGACGAGGCGCTGGCCAAGGACGGGGAGGAGGCCGCCGCCGACGCGCTCGAGGCCGCGCTCGCCTCCGCGCCGCAGCCCTTCCACCCCAGCGCCGAGGGTCGCTACCTCGCCGGTCGCGTCGCGGAGCTGCGCGGCGACAACGGCGCGGCCATCGAGGCCTACTCGGCAGCCCGGGACGTGGACGGCACCCACCGCCGCAACCTCTTCCGCCTGGCCTACCTCGCCGAGCGTGCTGGTGAGGAGGAGCTCGCCCTCGAGGCCTACGAGGTGCTCGTGCGCATCCTGCCGGCAGACGCTTCGGTCCTGAACAATCTCGGCGTGCTCTACGAGGACCTGGGCCGCGACCAGGACGCCGCTGCCTGCTACGACATGGTGGCCAAGACCTACCCCATGGACGGCCGCGCGCGCCTGTACCTGCGCGACGCCCTCGCCGGCATGGAGATGTTCTACGACGAGGACCTGGAGCGGAAGGAGGATCGCCTCAACCAGATCCTCCGCACCCCCATCACGGACTTCGAGCTCTCGGTCCGGGCGCGCAACTGCCTGGCCAAGATGGACATCGTCACGCTCGGCGACCTCGTCAAGAAGACCGAGAACGAGCTGCTCACCTACAAGAACTTCGGCGAGACCAGCCTTCAGGAGATCAAGGAGATCCTGACCAGCAAGGGCCTGCGCCTGGGCATGCAGCGTGAGGAGGCGGTCCACGCCATCGACCGCGGCCCCGGGGCCGTCGGCGGCGGCGACCCGAACGACCCCCGCAACAAGCCCATCACCGAGCTCAAGCTCTCCATCCGGGCGCGCCGCACGGTCGAGAACCTGGGCTGCCTCACCCTGGGCGAGGTCACGCAGCACTCGGAGGACGAGCTGCTGGGCATGCCGAACTTCGGCGTCACGAGCCTCCTGGAGCTCAAGGGCAAGCTGGCCGAGTACGGCCTGAAGCTCAAGGGCGACGACTGAGCCCGTGTACGAGTACCTCGAGGGGACCGTCGCCTCCCGGCACGCCGCCGCGCTCGTCCTGGACGTCGCGGGGGTCGGCTACGACCTGCGCACGCCGTTGGTCGGACGCCTCCCTTCCCTCGGCGATCAGGCCCGCGTCTGGGTCCACCTCGTGGTGCGGGAGGACGCCCACACCCTCTTCGGGTTCGGCACCCGCGAGGACCGCGACCTCTTCCGCCTGCTGCTGAAGGTGCGAGGCGTCGGCCCCAGCATGGCCCTCGCGATCCTCTCGGCCCTCGACCGCACCGAGCTCGTTCAAGCGCTGCAGGCTCGGGAGGCCAAGGTCTTCACCCGCGCCAAGGGCGTGGGGAAGAAGACCGCGGAGCAGATCGTGCTCGACCTGGCGGACCGGGCCGAGGAGTTCGCGGCCGGCTGCGAGGTGCAGCCGGGCGTGCTGAAGCCCGCCACCACCACCCCGGACAACCCGCGCGTCCTCGACGCCACCGCCGCCCTGGTCTCCATCGGCTACGCCGAGAAGGACGCGCGCCAGCGAGTCGAGGCCGCCCTCGAGGAGACCGGCGACGCCGATCTCGAGCAGCTGGTCCGCGCGGCCCTGCGACGCTGACTCGGCCGCTCGGACCTGCCGCCGCGCCGACGCGCCTCCAGCCCTCGCCCCCCAGCGAAGGTCCTCCCAAGGAGATCCTCGCCGCCCGTTCCTCACGAGCCCCCCGGCACCCATGAGCCCCCGACAGCCCAGCGAAGTTCGCGTCCTCGTCGCTGACGACCTCCACCCCGATGGCCTCGACCTCCTGCGCGAGCGGGGGTTCGAGCCCACCATCGCAACGGGCCTCAGCGAGGACGAGCTCGTCGAGCGCCTCGAGGGGGTCCAGGCCCTGCTCGTGCGCTCCGCGACGAAGGTCACCCCGCGGGTGCTCGAGGCCGCGCGGGACCTGGAGCTGGTGGGCCGGGCAGGGGTCGGGGTCGACAACGTGGACCTCGCCGCCGCCAGCGCGCAGGGGGTGGTCGTGATGAACACCCCCACCGGGAACACGGTCACCACGGGGGAGCTCGCCATCAGCCTGGTGTGCGCACTCTCCCGCAACCTGACCCGGGCGGACCGCCGGGTGCGCTCCGGCACCTGGAACAAGAAGGGCCTGCTCGGCTCGGAGCTGACCGGCAAGACCCTCGGGGTCATCGGTCTCGGGCGGATCGGACGCGTGGTCGCCGACCGCGCGCTCGGCCTCGCGATGAACGTCGTCGCCCACGACCCGTTCCTGCCCCCGGGCGCCTCGCCGGTGGACGGGGTCGAGCTGCTCGCACTCGACGATCTGCTGGAGCGCGTCGACTTCGTGACGCTGCACGTCCCGCTGACCGACCAGACCCGGAACCTGCTCTCCAAGGAGCGCCTCGCCCTCCTCCCCCGAGGAGCGCGCGTGATC
>WTJQ01000396.1:0-4061 GCA_011524785.1 Planctomycetota bacterium
CACTCGCCCCGCACCCGTCGGTGCTGCTGCTGGACGAACCGTTCTCGAATCTCGACACGAGCCTCCGGGTCGCGGTCCGAGCCGAGGTCGCCGCGCTGCTCCGGTCGTTGTCGATCACGGCCGTCTTCGTGACCCATGATCAGGACGAGGCGTTCGTGTTGGGTGACGAGGTCGCGGTGATGCGGGACGGGCTCGTCGTCCAGCAGGGGCAGGCGGTGCAGCTGGGCCGTGAGGACCTGGAGGTCGTCCCAGCTCGGCAGGTCCTGCCGCGGCACACCCATGGCCGAGACGGCTCCGTGATGCCCCGTGCGCTCGAGCCCGTGCCCGGCGAGCTCCTGGATGGAGCGCACGAAGGGCTCCTCCTCAGCGCCGTGCGGGTCCTGATAGGCGCCCTGGTAGGCCTCGCGATCGAAGGGCTGCGGGTTCGCCCGACCCCACTCCGCGATCGCGTCGGCATCGACGAGGACCTCGCCGTCCTCGATCCATGCGTCGAAGCGCTCCAGCGCCTCCGCGTTGTTGTAGGCCGAGATCCCGCTGTCGAGCCGGTAGTCCCAGTCGTGCAGACCGCAGATGAGGTCATCGCCGACGACCTTGCCGTCGGCCATGAGCGCGCCTCGGTGCAGGCAGCGCCCGTAGAGGACGCGCACCTCGTCGTCGAAGCGCACGACGACGAGGTCCACGCCCTCGACGAGCGCGTGGCGGGGTTCACGATCAGGGAGCTCGCTCCAGCGAGCGACGGAGACCTTGTTCATGGGGGGGACGGCCAAGCGGCCAGTGGCGCAGCAGGATAGGCGCGACCCCTGGGCCCTGGCCGTGCGCATCGGGTCCGCGCGGAGCGCACGGATGCACCTGGCTGCAGGGACGCTCGTCAGGCGGGCCGCGTGGAACCTTGTTCACACGACTCGTACACGAGCCGTCCCTGCTGTCCGTTGGCTGCTCTTGCGCTGTCAGTGCGCTGGCGCGCTGCGCCCGATGGCGACCGTCGCATCGAGCATGCCCTTCAGGCGGGCAGCGATCTCGGGGCGCTCGAGGACGAGGTTCTGCGTCTCCCCCGGGTCGGCGTCGAGGTCGAAGAGCTGGGCCTTGGCGTCGGGGACTCCATCGTCCAGTGCGAAGGCCTGCAGCGGCCCGCGGTCGTAGCGGTTGCCCCCTGAGCCCGCATGGTCGAGATACTTCCAGCGGCCCTCGCGCAGGGCGAGGCGGTTGGTCCAGGTCTGGTGGAGGAGGAAGGGGCGCACGCCTCCGGCCTCGGGCTCCCCGAGCAGGACGGCGCTCATGTCGAAGCTGTCCTCGGCCGCGGCGCTCGGGAGCGATGCCCCTGCCAATCGCGCGCACGTGGCGAGGAGGTCCGTGAGGCAGAGCGGCTCCGGGGACACGGCGCCAGCCGGGACCCGCTCGGGCCAGCGCGCGATGAGGGGGACGCGGTGGCCGCCCTCCCACTGATCGCGCTTGATCCCGCGCCAGGGGCGGGCGCCGTCGTGGTCGTGGTCCTGCCGCATGTGGACGACCGAGGCGACCTCGGGCCCGTTGTCGCTGGTGAAGACCACGAGCGTGTCCTTGGCGAGGTCCAGCTCCTCCAGGGTGTCGAGCAGCGCGCCGACCACGGCGTCCATCTCGAACAGGAAGTCGCCGTGGGGCCCTGCCTGCGTCCTGCCCTGGTACTCGGGCGCCGCGAAGGAGGGCAGGTGAACGGCCTGCATCGAGTGGAACAGGAAGAAGGGCTGCTCGGGGCGCTCCGCGGCGTGCTCGCGCAGGAAGGCCTGGCTGCGCGCGAGGAACTCGAGGTCCACGCGCTCGAGGTCGTAGTCGGGGGCGATCCGACCCGGCCGGCAGTCCCGAGAGTAGGGGTGATCGGGGAGGGGGCTCTTGTCCACGACGCCGGTCGGGGGCACGGGCACCCGGTCCCCATCGATCCACGCGTACAGCCAGTCCGTCGTCGGACAGCAGGCCGTGCCGAAGAACGAGTCGAACCCCCGCTCGAGCGGACCGCCCGCGATCGGGCGCGAGAAGTCGACGCGCTGGACGGCCTCCTTGCCGTCCCGGTGGATCGGCACACCCTCCTCGTCGAAGAAGGTCATCCCGACGTGCCACTTCCCCACGCAGGCCGTGCGATAGCCCGCGTCCCGCAGCACGCTCGCGAGCGTCGGCCGCTCCTCCTCGATCAGGCACGGGCCGCCAGCTCCCGTGAAGACCCCGCGGTAGCCGGTGCGGAAGGCCATGCGGCCCGTGAGCACGCTGTACCGCGTGGGCGTGCAGACCGTCGAGGGGCTGTGCGCGTCCGTGAAGCGCATGCCCTCGGCCGCGAGGGCGTCGAGCCGAGGCGTGGGCGCCTTGGCCTGGTCGTTGTAGCAGCCGAGGTCCCCGTACCCGAGGTCGTCGGCGAGCACGAGCAGCACGTTCGGCGGGCTCGCGTCCTGCCGAGCGGGCGTTGCGACGGGTGCCAGGAGACCGGCGACGAGCAGGAAGGACATGCCGTGAGGCTAGCGTGCATCTGCCGTCCAGGCATTCCGGCGTCGAGGGTCACTCCCCGCTCCCCTCTTGAGTCGGCATCCTGGGGACCACGCGATGAGACGCTCCCGCACGCTCCTCCTCGACCTGCTCGCGCTAGCAGCCCTTGTGCTGGCGCTGCTCGCGGGGTCGCGCGGCGCCGTGGGGTCACCCGACCTGGACCAATTGGTCGAGCTCGAGGGCGTCGCTACGAACGTCGAGGAGTCGGGGGACCTCCTTCGCTTCCAGGTCGGGGTCCCGACCCGGAGCATTGCGCTCCGTGCAGCGACCAGTGCGGGCTGGGTCGCCCTGCGAGCTGCTGTGCGTGAAGGGCGCTCCCTGACGCTCTGGGTCGCTCCCGGGTCCGCGAGCGGCTCACTCACCACAGCCCCCGACGCCTGGCAGCTCGCGGCTGGTGAACAGGTGCTGGTGCCGTATCAGGACATCGTTCGTTGGGCCGAGCGCGAGGCGCGGCTGGGGCGCGTGCTCTGCGTCGTCCTGGCGCTCGGGGCTGGCCTCCTCCTGGCTGCGCACCGGCTTCCCGCCTCGCGGCGGGCCGTGAGTGCTGGCCTCGGCCGACGGCGCCGTGTCTGGACGACGGTCGGGGTCGCGGGGATCCTCGGACTCCTTGGCGGGAGCCTCATGGTGCACGGGTGGTCCCTCCGCGTCGGGACCCCGGACCTCCAGCAGCGCACTGGCACCATCCTGGAGCGTGAGCTTCGCTCGAGCGACGGCCGCCTCAACTCCCTGCGGCTACGCCTCGAGGGAGCGGAGACGACCTTCGTCCTCTTCCGCAAGGGGACGCCTCGGTTCGAGGAGCTCGTCCAGCGGCTGGAGGGCGGCGTCCTCGTGGAGCTCGTGACGGACTCCGACGCGGCCCTGGAGGCACGCGGGCCTCTCGCGCGCCTCTTCCTCAAGCCGCGGGTCCATGGTGTGAGCCTCGGGGGGGAGGAGCTCCTCGCCCCGAGCCGCACGCGGCAGGCCCTCCGCGATTCCACCACTCCGATCCTGCTGGGAGGAGTGGCCCTGATCGTCATCGCCCTGCGTGCCGTCCGCGGGGTGCTCCGCGCGCGCATTGGAGCGTCCATCTGAGCCAAGCGCGCTACGATCGCACCATGCGCCTCGTGCTCCTGGCCCTCCTGCTGGTGACCCTCGGCTGTCAGGACGTGCGCCAGGACGTCCTGCTGCACAGGGGCGAGGGCGCCCTGGCCGAGCCCCTGCGTGTCTCCCTGAGCAGCTCGCCCGACCGCTTGGGTCTTGGCGTCGCCTGGGCGATCACCGTCACCAACGTGGGGGAGGCACGGGTCGACGACCTGGTCCTCGTCCTCGACGAGGCCTGGTCCGTCCCGATCCGCAGGCTCCGGATCGACCCGAGTGCCTGCGCCACGGGGGACGAGGACCCGGCGAGCCTGCCCCCCGGCAAGAGCCTCGTCGTGCGCTCCAGCCACGACATCACGAACCACTACCTCCTGCGGAACGAGGCCGACGAGCCCTATCCCGCCGATCGCGTCCCGCGATCCGTCGGCCTCGAGTCCGCCGGCTCCCGCGCCGTCTGGCGCGCGCGGTGAGCGAGC